>NZ_DBNGVP010000095.1:0-177729 GCF_057119385.1 Archangium sp.
CAAGGAGCTCATGACGGAGTACCGGGGCGACTGGGAGAAGGTGATGGGGCACGTCCGCGTGCGCCGGCTCATCCTCTCGGAGAAGGACCGCATCGGCGTCGGCACGTTCCAGCCGAAGGACGAGAAGAACCAGGACTCCACCGAGCTCACCGGCGACATCAACTACCGGAAGATCGCGGAGTACGGCTCGGACTCCGACCCGCGCGCCTTCAACTTCGACGGTGAGTTCAACATCGCGAACCGCGGCATCGTGGAGTTCGTCGAGATCCTGAAGCTCGACGTCGCCTTCCTCTACGACCTCCTGGGGGCGACCCAGGAGCGGAAGATCAAGCCGAAGAAGTTCGCGCAGACCGACATCGACGAGGTGATCATCGGTCACACGAACGAGGCCGAGTACAAGCGGCTCCTGAACAACGAGTTCATGGAGGCGCTGCGCGATCGCACGGTGAAGATCGATATCCCATACATCACGCGGCTATCGGAGGAGACCAAGATCTACCTCAAGGACTACTCGGTGCGGAAGATCAAGGGCAAGCACGTGGCGCCGCACACGCTCGAAATGGCCGCCATGTGGGCGGTGGCGACACGCCTCGAAGAGCCGAAGAAGGCCAACCTCACGCTCCTGCAGAAGCTCAAGCTCTACAACGGCAAGACGCTCCCCAACTTCACCGAGGACAACATCAAGGAGCTGCGCAAGGAGGCCATGCGCGAGGGCCTCGAGGGCATCAGCGCCCGCTACATCCAGGACAAGATCTCCAACGCCCTGGTGAGCGACAAGGGCGAGGGGTGCATCAACCCCTTCATGGTGCTCAACGAGCTGGAGGCCGGTCTCAAGGGCCACTCGCTCATCAACAGCGAGGACGCGCGCAAGCGCTTCAAGGAGATGCTCACCTCCGTGAAGCAGGAGTACGAGGACATCGTCAAGAACGAGGTCCAGCGCGCCATCAGCGCCGATGAGGACGCCATCAGCAAGCTGTGCGGCAACTACATCGACAACATCAAGGCCTACACCCAGAAGGAGAAGGTCAAGAACAAGTACACCGGCCTCTATGAGGAGCCGGACGAGCGCCTGATGCGGTCGATCGAAGAGAAGATCGACATCCCGGACAGCCGCAAGGATGACTTCCGCCGGGAGATCATGAACTACATCGGCGCGCTCGCCGTGGAGGGCAAGACCTTCAACTACCGGACCAACGAGCGGCTCCACAAGTCGCTGGAGCTCAAGCTGTTCGAGGATCAGAAGGACAGCATCAAGCTCAAGAACCTCGTGTCCAGCGTGGTGGACAAGGAGACCCAGGAGAAGATCGACCTGGTCAAGGACCGGCTGATGAAGAACTACGGGTACTGCGAGATCTGCTCCACCGACGTGCTGAACTTCGTGGCGAGCATCTTCGCCCGCGGTGACGCCAAGGAGTAGCCACCCAAGAAGGGGGTTGTCGTGTCACTGCGGATCCACCAGGACCACTCGCGCTTCAAACAGATCGTCCGCGGGAAGATCAAATCCAACCTGCGCAAGTACGTGCAGAAGGGGGAGATGATCGGGAAGAAGGGGAAGGACACCATCGCCATCCCCATCCCCTTCATCGACATTCCCCACTTCAAGTACGGCCACAAGGAGCAGGGGGGCGTCGGACAGGGAGAGGGCGAGGTGGGTCAGCAGCTGTCCCCGGGCTCGGTGCAGCCCGGGGATGGGCACCAGGCCGGCCAGGGAGAGGGGGACCACTCCCTGGAGGTCGACGTCACGCTCGACGAGCTGGCGCAGATCCTCGGGGAGGAGCTGCAGCTCCCCCACATCGAGCGCCGGCACAACGAGAAGATCGTCACCCAGAAGATCAAGTACACCGGGGTCAACACCACCGGCCCCGAGTCGTTGCGCCACTTCAAGCGCACCTACAAACAGGCGCTGAAGCGGCAGATCGCCATGGGCACGTATGACCCGGCGCGGCCCATCATCGTGCCCACGCGCGAGGACCGGCGCTACCGCAGCTACAAGCTGCAGGAGCTGCCAGAGACGAACGCGGTCATCATCTACATGATGGACGTGTCCGGCTCGATGGGTGACGAGCAGAAGGAGATCGTCCGCATCGAGAGCTTCTGGCTCGATACGTGGCTGCGCCACCAGTACAAGGGCCTGGAGGCGCGCTACATCATCCACGACGCCGTGGCGCGCGAGGTGGACCGGGACACCTTCTTCCACACCCGCGAGTCCGGCGGCACGATGATCTCCAGCGCCTACAAGCTGTGCCGGGACATCATCAAGGCGGACTACCCGAAGAGCGCGTGGAACATCTACCCGTTCCACTTCTCGGACGGAGACAACTGGAGCGCGGACGACACGCGCCAGTGCATCGAGATGCTCCGCGAGGACATCCTCCCCAGCGTCAACCAGTTCGCCTACGGACAGGTGGAGAGCCCCTACGGCAGCGGCCAGTTCATCAAGGACTTGCGCGAGGCCATCGGCGACTCCACCAACGTGGCCCTGAGTGAGATCGCGGACAAGGACGCCATCTACACTTCCATCAAGGACTTCCTTGGCAAGGGCCGCTGACGGCGGACCTTCGGAGCTCGCGATGCCCAAGAGCCTCACCCCCGGACTCAGCAAGCTGAAGGAGGAGATCGAGGGCTACGCCCGCCAGTTCGGTCTCGACTTCTTCGAGACCATCTTCGAGGTGCTCACCTACGACGAGCTCAACATGGTGGCCGCCTACGGCGGCTTCCCCACGCGCTACCCGCACTGGCGCTGGGGCATGGAGTACGAGCAGTTGTCGAAGGGGTACGAGTACGGGCTCAGTAAAATCTACGAGCTCGTCATCAACAACGACCCCTGCTACGCGTACCTGCTGGAGAGCAACTCGGACGTGGATCAGAAGCTCGTGATGGCGCACGTGTACGGCCACTGCGACTTCTTCAAGAACAACTTCAGCTTCCGCCACACCAACCGCCGGATGATCGACGACATGGCGAACCACGCCACGCGCGTGCGCCGGTGGGTGGACAAGATGGGCGTGGAGAAGGTGGAGGACTTCATCGACCGGACGCTGTCGCTGGAGAACCTCATCGACCAGCACGCGCCGCACATCCGCCGCAACCCGGACCCCAAGCGGGCCGAGGACGAGATGAAGTCCAACGAGCGGGTGGAGGGCTTCAAGGTGGAGCGCGAGTACATGCGCGGCTTCATCAACCCCGCCGAGTTCCTCGACAGCCAGCGCAAGAAGGTCGAGGACGAGAAGATCAAGGCCAAGAAGTTCCCCGAGCGCCCGCAACGCGACGTGCTGCACTTCCTGCTGGAGCACGCGCCGCTGGAGCCGTGGGAGTCGGACATCCTGTCCATCATCCGCGACGAGGCCTACTACTTCGCGCCGCAGGGCCAGACGAAGATCATGAACGAGGGGTGGGCCAGCTACTGGCACTCCACCATCATGACCCGGCGCGCGCTGAAGGATGACGAGGTCATCGACTACGCGGACCGGCACTCGGGCACGATGGGGACGAGGCCCGGGGCGCTCAACCCCTACAAGCTGGGCATCGAGCTGTGGCGGGACATCGAAGAGCGCTGGAACAAGGGCCGCTTCGGCAAGGAGTGGGACGAGTGCGATGATCTGCGGGCGCGCCGCTCGTGGGACAAGAAGCTGGGCGTGGGGCGCGAGAAGATCTTCGAGGTGCGCAAGCACTACAACGACATCACCTTCATCGACACGTTCCTGACGCCGGAGTTCGCGATCGAGCAGAAGCTGTTCGTGTACGGCTTCAACGAGAAGAGGAACTCGTGGGAGATCCTGGACCGTGAGTTCCGGAAGGTGAAGAACAAGCTGTTGCAGGGGCTGACGAACTTCGGGCAGCCGATCATCGAGGTGGTGGACGGCAACTACGAGAACCGGGGCGAGCTGCTGCTGGCGCACAAGCACGACGGGCAGGACCTGAAGGGCGACTATGCGCGGGAGACGCTGCGCAACCTGCAGAGCCTGTGGCGGCGGCCCACGTGCATCATCACGCGCTACGACAACAAGGGCGTGCTGCTGCGCTTCGACGGGCAGAACCACACCGAGAAGAAGATCGACCTGTAACCCCCAGGTTCCCCCCGTGCCGGAAAACCACCGTCACCGTGAATCGGCCGGGGCAACCAGGCGGCCGAGCCGCCCGTAACACCGGCCAGAAGTTAGGCACAGGCCTGTAGCTCCACTACACTGCGCGAGCCCCATGAGACTCGCCACTGCCGTCGTGTGCCTGGGCCTGCTGCTGGCCGCGCCCTTCGCCGAAGCCTCGACCGTCCGTTACACCGTGAAGAACCGCCGCATCGAGCCCAACCAGCCGATGGCGGTGGCGCTGCAGGAGGCGGGACTGCCGCCGGAGCAGGTGTCGGCGCTGATTTCGGCGCTCGAGGGCGTGTTCGACTTCCGCAAGTCGCGGGTGGGGGATCAGTTCCGCCTGGTCATCCGCGAGGGCGAGCTGGACTTCTTCGACTACCGGCAGAGCACGGTGGACGAGTGGCAGGTGCGCCGGGACGGGGACAAGTACGTGGGCAGCAAGCGCTCCATCGAGGTGGAGAAGCAGGTGGGGCTCGTCTCCCTGGAGATCAACAACTCGCTCTACGAGGCGGCGCTGGCGGCGGGCGAGGATCCGGTGATCGGCATGGTGCTGGCGGACGTGTTCGCCTGGGACATCGACTTCTACCGGGACGTGCGGCGGGGAGACCGGGCGCGGGCGCTGGTGGAGAAGTTCGTGTCCAAGGGCCGCATCCTGCGCTACGGCGAGGTGCTGGCGGCCACGTACGAGGGCGAGTCGGTGGGCACCAAGCGGGTGTTCCGCTACGAGCTGCCGGACGGCAGGGCGAGCTTCTTCCAGGAGGACGGGGCGAGCGCGCGCAAGGCCTTCCTCAAGAGCCCGCTGAAGTACGCGCACGTGACCAGCCGGTTCGGCAGCCGGGTGCACCCGGTGCTCAAGTACGTGAAGGCGCACAATGGCGTGGACTACGCGGCGGCCATCGGCACGCCGGTGTGGGCCGTGGCCGACGGCACCGTCACCGTGGCGCACAACACCGGGGCCGGCGGCAACACCGTGTGCCTGCGCCACACCAACGGCTTCGAGACGTGCTACCTGCACCTGTCCAAGTACGGCTCCGGCGTGCGCGCGGGCTCCCGCGTCAGCCAGAAGCAGGTGATCGCCTACTCGGGCAACACCGGCCGGAGCACCGGCCCGCACTTGCACTACGCCCTCAAGCGCAACGGCGGCTACGTCAACCCGCTCAACCAGAATTTCCCGCGCACGGAGCCGCTGCCCAAGAACCTCCTGCCGGACTTCCGCACCAGGATTGCCCCGCTGGCCCAGCAGCTGGACGCCGTGTCCGTCGCCTCGGCGAGCAGCCAGCCGTAGATTTTTCCAGCCTGACCTGAAATGTAGGGTTGAACCTTACTTCCCCGTCTCGCCGAAAAAGCGGGAAAGCAAGCAAGCCCCCTGCTCCCGGCCGACCTGTCTGATAGGATGGGGCGTTCCCCGTGCGTCCTCCCCCACCGCCCCGGGCCCCTGACAGAATGTCCGCCATCGCCGATTTCATCGATATCGCCGAGGAGCTCCGCAAGGGGCTCACCGAGCTGAGCAACGAGTTCCAACACGGCCTGCCCGAGCGCCTCGCGCGGTTTCCGCGAGACCCCCAGCAGCGGGCCATGATGCAGCAGGAGCAGCAGGAGGTGCTCAAGCGGCGCATCCCGGAGGTGACGGCCTGGCTGGACGCGAGGTACCGGCGGCTCGCCGAGCTGGACGCGCAGCTGACGGAGGAGGAGCGGGAGCGGGCGATGGAGCACCACCGCTCGGCCGTGCAGCCCTTCTTCCTGCAGTGCCCCCTCATCCGGCGCTGCGTGGACAAGCCCCTGGGCTACCCCGGTGACTACTTCACGGTGGAGATGCTCTTCGGCACCGAGGATCAGGGCGTCTCCACCATGTCGAGGCTGCTGTCGCACTACGCGCTCAACGTGGGGCCCGCCCAGGCGCACCGCGCCCGTCCGCCCTGGCTGATCGGCCACCTGCGCAAGCGCGAGCAGGAGGTGGGCCGCCCCCTGCGGGTGCTCTCCTTCGCCTGCGGGCCGGAGCACACGCTGCGCGAGCACACCGCCATGGGCGGCACCGGGGACTTCACCCTGTGCGACTTCGATCCCGCCCCGCTCGACTACTGCCGCCGGCAGTTCGAGAAGCTGGCGCGCATCCCCCGCGGCGGCATCCCCGCGCCCCACCTGCGCTTCACCCAGGTGTCCACCTACCAGCTCATCCGCTACCGGGACTCGCTGGACAAGCTGCGCCACCCGGACGGGCCCATGGACGTGGTGGTCGCCGCCGGCATCCTCGACTACCTCAAGGACAACGTCCTCTCGCGCTTCCTGGACATGATGGCGTCCCTGCTCGCCCCGGGTGGCGTGCTGCTGCTGACGAACCTCAACCAGCACAACCCCTGGCGCGCCCTCATGGAGTACGTGTGCGACTGGTACGTCATCCACCGCACCCGCGAGCAGTTCCAGTCGCTGTGCGAGGGCCCCGCCGAGCGCCGCATGCGCACGCTCGAGCTCACCACGGACGCCACGGACACCAACATCTTCTGGGCCGGGCAGAAGCGCTGAGCCGCGCTCAGGTCCACTCCAGCAGGTACTGGCCGTAGTCCAGGGCCACGGCCGTCCCCGTGGCCTTGCCGTTGCCGCGCAGCACGTGCAGGGCCTCGGTGAGGGCGCCCTCGTGGAAGTAGATGGGCTGCATGTCCCCGCGGTAGTGCAGGCGCAGGCGGCTCTCCCCGAGGTCCTCGTACGAGCGCTTCCCGTAGCTCACCAGCGTGGAATAGATGGTGTCCACCGAGGAGAAGACGCGCTTGGGGTCCCCCACCCCCACCAGCTTCATGAGCGTGTTGCCCACGTAGGACTTGAAGAAGCCCGTCACCGTGGAGGCCCCGCACGCGCGGATGGCGTCCTCGGTGGTGGGGTACTGCGGCTCCAGCACGTCCGCCGCCGTGTACAGCATCCGCAGGAAGTCCGCCGCCGGGTACGAGAAGAAGTCCACCGGCATCTTGTTGATGCGCAGCTGCTGCAGCATGCGATCCGTCCCGGCGCTGCCCACACGCTGCTCCACCAGGCCATACACCGCCTTGAAGATGAAGCCACGCACGGTGTCCTCGGGCTTGCAGATGGCTATCCGCTGAGCGAGGTCGTTCTTGTCACTGGGCATGAAAGAACCTTCCGGGTCCCAGGCCGGGGGCAGGACCTGGATGCTCCCGCTTCCTACCAGAGTCTTCGCCTGATCGGCGAGTGATCGGCGGAGCCGCCCCGCCGGGCCCGCTCGGGGCTCAGAAGCCCCGCAACTCGCGATCAGGCCGCGCCGGGGGAGTGCCTGGCCGCCCTGGAAGCACACGTTTTTTCTTTCGGTGCGAGACGGCCCGGTGGCAGATACCCTGGCAAGCCCCGCGCACCGCTCAGCGGCCCGCGCATGACGCCACCTGATTTCCGAACGAAGAGTTCCACGCATATGCCCACCCTCGCTCCCGTCGATCTGCCGCCCACCTCCGCGTCCGACTCCCAGGACACGGGCCGTGAGCCCAGCCGCACCGGGCTGGACCCGCGCAACGTGCGCCGGGGCGTGCTCGAGCACGTCCGCTACTCGCGCGGGAAGAACCCCGAGACGGCCACCGCCCATGACCGCTTCATGGCCCTGGCCCTCGCCGTGCGCGACCGGCTCGCGGACCGCTGGGTCCGCACCGCCCGCACCTACTACGAGCAGGACGTGAAGCGCTCCTATTACCTCAGCGCCGAGTACCTGCTGGGGCGCGCGCTGGGCAACAACCTCATCAACATCGGCATGTACGAGGCCGCCGAGCAGGCCATGCGCGAGATGGGCGTGGACCTGTCCACCCTCGTGGAGATGGAGCCGGACGCGGGCCTCGGCAACGGCGGCCTGGGCCGTCTGGCGGCCTGCTTCCTCGACTCGCTGGCCACGCTGGGCTACCCCGGCATGGGCTACGGCATCCGCTACGAGTTCGGCATCTTCACCCAGGACATCGTCGACGGCTACCAGGTGGAGCGCGCCGACGAGTGGCTGAAGTTCGGCAACCCGTGGGAGATCGTCCGCCCGGAGAAGGCGGTGCCGGTGCGCTTCTTCGGCCGCGTGGAGCACCACCAGGGCGCGGACGGCCGGCCCGTGGCGCGCTGGGTGGGCGGCAAGACGGTCATCGGCGTGCCCTTCGACACGCCCATCGCCGGCTACGGCAACAACACCGTCAACACCCTGCGCCTGTGGCAGGCGCGCGCCAGCGAGGAGTTCGATCTCCTGCTCTTCAACGCCGGTGACTACGAGCGCTCGGTGGTGGAGAAGAACGACTCGGAGGTCATCTCCAAGGTCCTCTACCCCAACGACGCCTTCCAGGCCGGCAAGGAGCTGCGCCTCAAGCAGCAGTACTTCTTCGTGGCCTGCTCCATCGCGGACATCGTCCGGCGCTACCTGAAGAACCACACGGACTTCCGCGACTTCCCCAACAAGGCGGCCATCCAGCTCAACGACACGCACCCGGCCATCGCCGTGGCCGAGCTGATGCGCGTCTTCGTGGACGAGAAGCGCCTGTCCTGGGACGAGGCCTTCGCCATCACCCAGGCCACGTTCGGCTACACCAACCACACGCTCCTGGCCGAGGCCATGGAGAAGTGGCCCGCCACGCTCTTCGAGCGCCTGCTGCCGCGCCACCTGGAGATCATCTACGAGATCAACCACCGCTTCCTGCGCCAGGTGCAGATCCGCTACCCGTTCGACCACGACCGGATGCGGCGGATGAGCCTGGTGGAGGAGGGCCCGGAGAAGAAGATCCGCATGGCGCACCTGGCGGTGGTGGGCAGCCACAGCGTCAACGGCGTGGCCGAGCTGCACAGCAACCTGCTCAAGCGCGACGTGCTCCCGGACTTCGCGGAGATGTTCCCCGAGCGCTTCAACAACAAGACCAACGGCGTGACGCCCCGCCGCTGGCTCGCGTGGAGCAACCCGCGCCTGGCCAAGCTGATCACGAGCCGCATCGGCGGGGAGTGGGCCACGGACCTGGATCAGCTCCAGAAGCTGGCGCCGCTGGCCGAGGACGCGGAGTTCCGCGAGGCCTTCGCCGAGGTGAAGCGGCAGAACAAGCAGGACCTGGCCCGCTACCTGTGTGACACGTGCCAGGTGGACCTGGACCCGAACGCCATCTTCGACGTGCAGATCAAGCGCCTGCACGAGTACAAGCGCCAGCTGCTCAACGCGCTGCACATCGTGTCGCTGTGGATGAAGGCGCGCAGGGACCCGAGCACCATCATCGCCCCGCGGGTGTTCCTGTTCGGAGCCAAGGCGGCGCCGGGCTACCACGAGGCCAAGCTCATCATCCGCCTCATCAACGGCATCGCCGAGGTGGTCAACAGCGACGCGGGCACCACGGGCCTGCAGGTGCTGTTCGTGCCCAACTACCGGGTGAGCCTCGCCGAGCGCATCATCCCGGCCACGGACGTGTCCGAGCAGATCTCCACCGCGGGCATGGAGGCCTCCGGCACGGGCAACATGAAGTTCATGATGAACGGCGCGCTCACGCTGGGCACGCTGGATGGCGCGAACGTGGAAATCCGCCAGGCCGTGGGTGACGAGAACTTCTTCCTCTTCGGCCTCACGGTGGACGAGGTGCTCGCCCGCAAGCGCGCCGGCTACAAGCCTCGCGAGGAGTACGAGCGCAACCAGGAGCTGCGCGAGGCGCTGGATCTCATCGGCTCGGGCTTCTTCTCGCCGGAGGACAAGAGCCTCTTCAAGCCGCTGGTGGACGGCCTGCTCGACGAGGACCGCTACCTGCTGCTGGCGGACTTCGGCGCGTACGCGGCCCGGCAGCAGGACGTGGCGCGCGCCTACAAGGATCAGGAGAAGTGGACGCGCATGGCCATCCACAACGTGGCCCAGGCCGGCATCTTCTCCTCGGACCGCACCATCAAGCAGTACGCCGAGGAGATCTGGCGGGTGAAGCAGACGCCCATCCCCTGAGCCGCTGCCCCCGACAGCCAACCCCGCCTCGGGACGCTCCTCCCAGGCGGGGATGTCGAGCCGCCGGGACTCCTCCCGCCCGGGTATGCACCAGTCAACGCCCCGAGCCCCTTCCTTGGAGCCGAAAACAAGAGGCCGCCCCGGTCACCCGGAGCGGCCTCTTTTCACATCCGATGAACGAGCGGAGCGCTACGGGTACTCGGCGGCACTCGACGCGTTTTGCGGCTGACGCGCCGTGCGCACCACGAAGTCGTTCGCGTTGTTGTTCGAGTCCGTGCCGTTGCCGCGGTCGGCGTCGACGCCTCCCACCGCCATGGTGGCGGCGGTGGAGGTAGTGTACGCCTTGCGCTCGAGACTGCTGCCCGCGATGGCGTTGTCGATGAGCGGAGCAGGGCTACCCTCGGGATCGAGTCCCGCCGTGGTCGCGGTGCCCCAGGCCAGCCGGTCCACCACCGTCCCACTCCCATTGACGAGTCGCAGGGAGCCGCCATTGTGAGACGTCAACGCCGTGTACGTGGCATCGGGCGTCACCGAGCCGGTGAAGCTCGTCCTCTGCGCGACCAGGTAGTAGCCCCGCGCCGGGATGCTTCCGGAGAGGGTGAGACCCGCCAGTGCGCTGAAAGCCGACGAGGTGGACTTGTACTCAATCTTCCAGCCCGTGAGCGAGATGGGGCTGTTGGTCGGGTTGTGGAGTTCGATGAACTCGTCGTCATGGTTGACGGTCCCATCCGACTTCAGGTTCTTCGAGGCGAACTCGCTGATGACCACGTAGCTCGTCAGCACGGGAGCCGAGACCGTCACGGTACCGTAGTTGCCCGCCGGAGGCGTGGTCACACCAGACTGGTCACAATACACGTAGGGGCCGTAGCTGCCCGTGGCAGTGTTCCAGAGCCGGTAGCGGAAGCCGTACTTGTACGTGCCCAAGGTGTTGATCCTCAGCGAGCCCAGCACCTCGTCGTTGTTGCTGAACGCACTGGCGTAGCCACCGTTGGGCAGCGCCGCCGTCCACGTCCAGCCCGCCGGGTTGGCGGGATCCGTGCCGTAGCCCAGCTCGGCGGCCACGTGCGGGTAGAAGTCGTTCCCCTTCGTGTTCCGGTCGGTGATGCTCGCGCCGTAGAACTGGCTGTAGATGGACCACGAGGAGCCCCGCGACACGGTGGCCGGGTAGTCGGTGCCCTCCGGGAACGTCTTCGGGTACTGGATGTTGCACCAATCCAGCGTCGGGACGTCCGGCATGCCGCAGGTGGAGTTGCGGGCGTTGGGCGTGCCCAGGTCACCCCCCGCCTTGAGCGGCGCCTCCGAGTCGCACCAGTACCAGGTGTACGCCGAGGCCTTGGTGCCCACCACGAGCGCCGAGAGGTTCATGGACCTGCCCAGCGTCTGCGGGAAGGACGGCGTGTACTGGAAGTCCTCCACCGTGGTGGCGCCCTGGTTGAGCACGAGCCGGCCCGAGCCCTCCAGGTTCAGGTCCGTGCCGTACTGGTAGTCGGCGGAGACCCCACCGTTGGTGGCGCTGTCCTTGTTCTGCGCCAGCACGAAGGTGCCCTTGCGATCGACGATGAGCGGCTTGCTGCTCCCGGAGCTCACGGTGGTGGAGGACGTGACGCTCGCGCTGTTCCGGTAGAGCACCGAGAGCCCGTTGAGGTTGAGCAGGTTGCCGGTGTTGTTCGTCAGCTCGATGTACTCGGTGACGCCGGACGAGGGCGAGTGCATCACCTCGGAGATGCTCAGCTGGTTGGCGCCCGGAGCGGCCGCCGTGTCGCAGACATCCTTGAAGCAGACGCCGTTGGCACCCGGGCAGACGGTGGTCGTCTGCGACTCCTTGCAGGTGGCGGTGTTGTCCACGTCGACGCACGTCTCCGAGGTCTCGATTCGCGAGACGCCATCCGGGGCGCAGGCGAAGCTCGTCGGCGCGCAGGTGAAGCCCTCGCACGGGTTCGCGTTCGTCGCCGTGCTCAGGCTGGAGACGGCCGTGTTGCCCGCGTCATCGTGCACCTTCAGCACGAAGTAGTAGGTCGTGCTGGGGGTCAGCCCGGCGACGAGCACCGACTCCTCGGTCCCCGGAGGCTGCGGATCATCCAGGGACACCGACGAGACGGAGCCAGCGGGCGCGGTCTCGACGGGGACGGTCGCGTAGAGCAGCTCATGACTGGAGGCGGTGCCCACCAGGCCGTCATCACCCACGGCCGTCCACTTCAGCTCCACCTGGATGCTCGTCTTGCCCGTCACGCTGAGGGCCACGGCCCCCGGCGCGATGTCATCCACGAGGGTGAACGTGTTGCTCCGGGCAGCGTCCAGCAGCCCGCCCATGGCCTCGAGCTGGAAGCCCGTGCCCTGCTGGTCCACGGTGAGGCCGGAGAAGGTGGCGATGCCCTTCACGGGCTTCACGCTCAGCGAGCCGCCACCGAGCACGGCCGCCGGGTTGCCGCCCACCAGGCCCACCGTGATGTCCGGAGCGTCCACGTCGAGCACGTTGTCGAACGCGTCCGTGACGGCCACGGTCACCGCCGCCAGCGCCGTGCGCACCTTGCCGCCCGTGGGCTGGTCACGGAACACGAGCTTGCGGGCCGGGCCGGGGTTGACCACGAGGGAGGGAGCCGTCGCCGTCAGGAAGGTCCGGGCGAGGTCCTTCACCGTCAGGGACTGCTCGCCCGCGGTCTTCAGCGTCACGGAGAAGACCTTGTGGCCGGCATCCGCGCTGGTGAGCGCGCCGCTGGCGGGAGGCACCAGCTTCGGGTCGCTCGAGGTGAAGCCGAGGGTCCCCGTGTAGCCGGTGGCCACGTTGCCGTAGGCGTCCTTCAGGGTCACGTCGACGGTGAAGGCCACGCCCGCGTCCACCGGTGTGGAGGGCGCCACCAGCACGAGCTCGGAAGCCGGAGCGTGGGAGACCGACACGGTGTGCGAGGCGCTCAGGCCCGCCGTGTCCGTCACGGTGATCTTCGTGGAGACGGCCTTCTCCAGCGTGAAGTCGAACCGGCGGCTGCCCTCGTCCGCGAGGGCGAACAGGTAGGACGCCGGACCGGAGGCCCGGTCGGCATCCACGGAGAAGGTCACCTCGCGGGTGTAGTCCTTCACCACGTTGTCATGGACATCCACGGCGGTGACCGTCAGGGCCAGCGGGCCGCCCGCCTCCACGGAGGCCGGAGCCGCCAGCACGAGGCGCGACACCGCGAGCCACTTCACCGTGGTGTCGGCCTTCGCGTTGATGGCCGGAGAGGCCTTGTCCTGAACCGTCACGGACTGCGCGCCCGCGGTCACCAGCGTCACGGGGAACGTCTTGAGGCCCTTGTCCGTGGCGGTGAAGGTGTACTCCGACGCCAGCGTGGCCTTGCTGTCGGTGGCGCTCAGCACCACCGTGCCGGTGTAGCCGGTGGCCCGGTTGCCGAAGCCGTCCCGCACCTCGAGCGTGAGCGTGGACGAGTCACCCGCGTTCACCGTGGCCGGCAGCCCCGTCAGCACCAGCGTGCTGGCGTCCGAATGGCCCACCTCCGTGCGCAGCGTGGCGTCCGGCAGGCCCGCGGCGGACACCGTGAGGCTCTGCTCGCCCACGGTGCGCAGCACCACATGGTCGAAGCGGCGCAGGCCCTTGTCGGCGGCGACGAAGGTGTAGGGCGACGGCTTGTCGGCGGCGGCGTCGCTGGAGGTGAACGACACCGTGCCGGTGTAGTCCTCGACGGAGTTGTTGAAGACGTCCTGCACCGCCACCGTCAGGGTGTTGTCGGTGCCCGCGATCGTCGTCGGAGCCAGCCCCACCAGCGTCAGGCGCGTGGCCTCGGAGTGGGTGATGTTGAAGGGAGTGCTGTCATCCTCCGTGAGCCCGGACGAGGTGGCCTTCAGGGTGTAGCCCTCGCGCGCCTCGTCGATGCGCACGTCCGTGAAGGTGGCCACGCCCTTGTCCGACGTCACGGTGAAGGGACCGAAGCCCGAGGTGCCCACCACCGTCAGCGTCACCGCCACGGACGCGGTGTCCACGCGCACGCCATCGGCGTCACGCACCTCCACCGTGATGGGGGCCAGCACCGTGCCGGCCTTCCCGCTCCTCGGCTGCTCGACGAAGGCGAGCTGGGCGGCGGTCAGGTTCTTCGTGGAGACCGGGAGCGTGTCCGAGCGCACCGTGTTGCCGCTGTTGTCCGTCACCTTCAGGGCCACGTAATAGGCCGTGTTGGAGGTGAGGCCGGAGAGGGTCACGGAGCGCGTGGTGTCGGACGGCGAGGGCGCCGCCACGGCCACCGCGGTGGCCCTGTCGAAATCCAGGTCCGTGACGATGTTGGACGTGGAGTAGCGCAGCTCGTAGCTGGCCGGCGTGCCGAGCATCCCGTCATCGCCCACCGCCGCCCAGGCGACGGTGAGGGTCCTGGGCGAGTTGCCCGTCTGGGCGAGCTCCGGCTTGGAGGGCGCCACATCGTCGATGATGTCGAAGGCGGTGCCCGGCACGGAGCCCACACCCGGGGCCGAGGCCGTCAGCACGTAGCCCGTGTCCTCCTCGGCGATGGAGAGGCCCGAGAAGGTGGCCACACCCTCCACCGGCGTCACGGTACCGAGGCCCGTCACCCGCCCCGGCTTGTTGGCGGAGAGCGTCACGTCGGGAGTGCTCGTCCGCACCTGGTTGCCGAACGCGTCCGTCAGCAGCACCTGCACGCCGAAGCCCTCACGCACCGAGCGGTCGGGCAGCGTGTCGGTGAAGACGAGCGCCGACACGGCCGCCGGCACCACGGTGAGATCCACGAAGGAGGTGAAGGCCGCCGTCACCGTGTCCGTCACCGTCAGCCGATGGGAACCCGCGCGCGTCACGAGGATGCCCGTGAAGGGATGACGGCCCGCGTCCGCCGCGGTGAACGTGTAGTCCGCCGGCACCGTGGCCGCGCCATCCTCCGAGGTGAAGCGCACCGTGCCGGTGTAGCCGGCCGCGTCGTTGCCGAACGCATCCTGGACGACGACCTCGACGCTCTGCGCGACACCCGCCGTCACGGGCCCGCCCGGGTGGCTCATCGTCAGCGAAGCGGGCGACGCGGACGCCACGTCGAAGCTCGCGCTCGTCGCGCCCGTGAGGCTCCCGGAGCTCGCCACCAGCGTGTAGTCCCGCGCGGCCTTCTCGATCACCAGGTCCGTGAAGCGCGCCACGCCATTCACCGCCGCCACCGTCGCCGTCCCCTTCAGGGTGGCCGCCGCCGGACCGGAGCCAATGGCCACCGTCACCGGGCCCGTGGCGTCACTCACCGTCTCGCCCTCCGCGTTCTGGATGACGACCTCGAAGGCGCCCAGCGCCGCGCCCGCCGTCCCGGAGGAGGGCGCCACGATGAAGGCCAGCTTCGCGGCCGGCAGACGGACGAACTCGACGGTGGGCCGCGACGACAGCGTCACCGCGCCGCCCTCGGCCTCCACCGACACCGTCACCGTCTTCACGCCCGCCACCGTGGACACCAGCTTCGCGCTCGCCTGGCCCTGGTCATCGGTGGTGCCCGCGGGCTGCGTCACCGCATTGCCCTCGCCGGAGACCGCCACCCGCACCGTCCGGCCCGCCAGCGCCGTACCGTCCGCCTTGCGCACCGTCACCTGGATGTCGACGGCGTCCTCACCGTTGGCCCGGACTCCCGCCGACCTGCTCACCGCGACCGACGAGCGATCCGCGTCCGGCATCTCGCGCGCGGCCGGGGGGTTGGTGCCAGGATCACCACAACCCTGCCCACAGCCCACGGATAGACCAAGCAACAATACACTCCACGCGACCAGCCGCGCGAAGCCGGGGGGGCCATGCATCATGGACAACTCCAGGTAAAGGGGGACTGCATCCACCCAACGGCGGGTGGATACAGTCTGTATTCTACCAGACAGCCCCTACCTGTAAAAACTCAGCGGCAGAGGACGAAGCCGCCTGCCCCCTCTGGCCGAGCGGGCTCTTCTCACATTCCCATCGCCTGGAGCATGAGGCCGGAGCCGAGCAGCGATTGGCCTCCATCGCAAACCATGATGGAGCCGGTGATGTATGAGGCTGCATCGGACGCCAGGAAAAGCGCGAGTTGCGAGATGTCTTGCTTTGTCCCGAAACGCTGCAACGGCAGGGCACGGGTGAGCTTCTCGCGGGTCTCGCCACTGGGAGCGAGCCGATTCATACCCTCGGTGTCCTCGATGGGGCCGGGGGTGATGGAGTTGACGCGCACGCCGGCCCCACCCCACTCGATGGCGAGGGTGCGGGTGATCATGTCCACACCGGCCTTGGCGGCACAGACGTGGGCCTGCATGGCCATGGGCAGGTAGGCCTGGGGCGCGGAGATGTTGAGGACGCAAGCACCCGGCTTGCGCAGGTGCTCGAAGGCGGCGCGGCAGGCGTTGAAGGTGCCCAGCACGTCGATCTCCAGCACCGACTTGAAGCCGTTGGAGGACATCCCGAGGGCGGGCGCGGGGAAGTTGCCGGCCGCGCCGCACACGAGGATGTCCAGCTCCCCGTACGCGTCACGCGCCGCCTGCATGGCCTTCTCCATGGACTCGTAGTTGCGCACGTCCGCGGGCAGGCCCATGGCGGTGCCGTGCTGCTGGAGCCCCTTCACGGCGGCCTCCAGCTTCTCCACGTTGCGGCCGTTGATGACCACCTTGGCGCCAGCCTTCACGAACGCCTCGGCGATGCCGAGGTTGATGCCACTGCTGCCGCCGGTGATGAACGCCACCTTGCCCTGGAGCAGCCCCGACTTGAACACGTCCGACATGTGATTCATCTCCCCTGGAAGCGCGGAGGCCGGCGCTCGGCGAACGCGGCGAAGGCCTCGGCGAGGTCATGCGACTGAAGGAAGGCGGAGTTCCACACCGCCACGTAGCGCAGGCCGTCCGCCACGGACTTGCCCGCGCAATACTCCATCACCTGCTTGGCGCCCTGGACCACCAGCGGCGGGTTGTCGGCGATCTTCCGCGCGGTGGCGCGCGCCGCGGCCAGCAGCTCCTCGGGGGTGGCGAAGACCTGATTCACCAGCCCCATCTGGAGGGCCCGGTCCGCGTCCACGTCCCCGCCGGTATAGGCGAGCTCGCGCGTGTTGCCCTCGCCGATGATGCGAGGCAGCCGCTGCAGCGCGCCGAGGTCCGCGGTGATGCCCACGCGCACCTCGCGCAGGGAGAACTTCGCCTCGCGCGAGCAGTAGCGGAAGTCACACGCGGCGATGAGATCCATGCCACCGCCGATGCACCAGCCATGCAGCGCCGCCAGCACGGGCTTGCGGCAGCGGGCGAGCCCCTCGGTGGCGGCCTGCATCTTCTCGATGAGCTGGAGCAGCTTCGTGCGCTCGAGCGCGAGGTTGCCCTCGCCGAGGATGAGCGGCCCGAGCGACTCCGTCATCGCCATCAGGTCCAGGCCGTAGGTGAAGTTCGCGCCGTCGCCGCGCAGGAGGATGACCCGGACCGAGTCATCCGCGTCGAGAGCCCGGAGCGCCTCGGGCATCTCGCGCCAGAAGTCCGGGCCGAGCGCGTTGCCCTTGCCGGGACCGGTGAGCACCAGCTCGGCGATGCCGTCCGCCTGCTCGATGCGAAGAGACTGGTATGCCGCCGTCATTCAGGCCCTCCCTCGCGAGGAAGGGCCCACTTGAGCAGAACGGGCGGGCAGCGTCCACGCCCGCGCTCAGCCGAACTCGACCACCTTCATGCCGAAGAGCCGCTCCACGGACTGGATGAGCTCGTCACTCACCTGCACCTTGAGCGACGTGTTGCCGATGAGCGCCTCGGCCTCGTTGGTGAAGAGCAGGCTCACGGCCACCGGCGTGGCGCCCTCGTACTGCTTGACGAGCTTCGCCAGCTTCTCCATCCGCTCGTCCGTGGCGAGATCCACCGGCAGCCGGAACTCCAGCCGCCTGGTGCGCTTCTCGCGCACGGCCTTGAGGCTCTGGATGTCCTCGACGATGAGCTCCGCCACCGGCGTGTCCTCGTCGCGCTGATTGATCTGGACCGTGCCCGTCACGAGGATGGGGTCATCGCTCTTGAGCAGCGGCTCCCAGTGCTCGAAGCCGGGCTTGGGCCCCGACTTCGTCCACTTGCCGTCCTTGCCCATGACGTTGCGCGTGCCGTCCTTGCCGGGGAAGCACACCAGCTCGATGGAGCCGGACAGGTCCTCCAGCGTCACCCACGCCATGCGCTTGCCCGTCTTGGTGGGCCGCTCGCGCAGCGCCGCGACGATGCCGGCGATGGTGAGCTTCTCGTCCTTGCGCGCACGAGCCACCGCGGTGATGGGCCGGGCGTAGCGCTTGAGCTCCTTGTCGTACTGGTGCAGCGGGTGGCCCGACACGTAGAAGCCGATGGCCTCCTTCTCCAGCGACAGGCGCTCCTTCTCCGGCCACTCCTCCGCCTGGACGTACTCGTCCTTCATCCCGCCGCCGCCCCCCGAGGAGCCACCCCCCAACATGCCGAAGAGCGAGCTCTGCCCCGCGGCCTTGTCCTTCTGGCTGCTGGAGCCGCGGCTCATGGCGCGCTCGATGCTCTCGAAGAGCTGGCGCCGCGGGCGGTTCTCGAAGTCGAAGGCCCCCGCCTTCACCAGCGCTTCGAGCACCTTGCGGTTCACCTTGCGCGAGTCCACGCGCTCGCAGAAGTCGAACAGGCTCTTGAAGGGCCCTTCCTTGCGCGCCTCGACGATGGACTCGATGGCGCCCTCGCCCACGCCCTTGATGGCGCCCAGGCCGAACCTGATTTTTCCCTCCACCGCGCCGAAGGCCATGTCCGACTGGTTCACGTCCGGCGGCAGCACCTGCACGCCCGACTGGCGCGCCTCGCCGATGTGCAGCACCACCTTGTCGGTGTTGTCCTTCTCGCTCGTGAGAAGGGCCGCCATGAACTCCACGCGGTGGTGCGCCTTGAGCCATGCCGTGTGGATGGTGACCAGGCCGTAGGCCGCCGAGTGGCTCTTGTTGAAGCCGTACTCGGCGAACTTCTCCATGAGGTCGAAGATTTCGCCGGCCACCTTCAGGTCGACGTTGTTCTTCGCGCAGCCCTCGAGGAAGCCGGCCCGCTCGGCCTGCATGACCTCGGCCTTCTTCTTGCCCATGGCGCGGCGCAGCAGGTCCGCGCGGCCCAGGGTGTAGCCTCCCAGCACCTGGGAGATCTGCATCACCTGTTCCTGGTAGACGATGACGCCGTAGGTGTCCTTGAGGACGGGCTCCAGCTTCGGGTGCGGGTACACCACCGGCTCGCGGCCGTGCTTGCGGTTGATGAAGACGTCCACCATGCCCGAGTCGAGCGGACCCGGGCGGTAGAGCGCGCCGGCGGCGACCACGTCCTCGAAGCAGGACGGCTTGAGCTTCATCACCATTTCGGTGAAGCCGCTGGACTCCATCTGGAAGACGCCGGCCGTGTCGCCCTCGGCCATCAGCTTCCAGACCTCGGCGTCACCCTCCAGCGGGATGTCCTCGCGCAGGATGGGCTTGCCGTTGGGCGGGTTGCGGTTGATGAGGTTGAGCGCGTTCTGGATGACGGTGAGCGTCTTGAGGCCGAGGAAGTCGAACTTCACCAGGCCCGCCGCTTCCACCTCGTCCTTGGCGAACTGGGTGATGAGGGTGTCTTCCCCCGGAGGCTGGTAGGTGGGGACGAACTCCCACAGCGGCTTGTCGGCGATGACGACGCCGGCCGCGTGCATGCCCGGCTGACGGTGCAGGCCCTCCAGCGCGAGGGCGATCTCCAGCACGTCCTTGGTGGTGACGTCCTTGCCCTCCACCTGCCCGATGGCGGTGGGCTTCTCCATCATCTCCTTGAGGCGCGGCTCCTGCTCGATGGCGTCCTTGAGCGTGATGCCGAGCACCTCGGGCACCAGCTTGGCGATGCGGTCCCCCTCGCTGAAGGGCAGCGCGAACACGCGGCACACGTCGCGCAGCACGCTCTTGGCCTTGAGCGAGCCGAACGTGATGATCTGCCCCACGTTGTTCTCGCCGTACTTGCGGCCCACGTACTTGATGACCTCGTCGCGCCGGTCCTGGCAGAAGTCGATATCGAAGTCCGGCATCGACACGCGCTCGGGGTTGAGGAAGCGCTCGAAGAGCAGGTTGTACGGGAGCGGATCCAGGTCGGTGATGCGCAGGCAGTAGGCCACCAGCGAGCCGGCACCCGAGCCACGGCCCGGGCCCACCGGAATCCCGTGCTGCTTGGCCCAGTTGATGAAGTCCTGGACGATGAGGAAGTAGCCGCTGAACCCCATCTTCTGGATGACGCCGATCTCCAGCTCCAGACGGGCCTTGTAGGGCTCCCGGTCCACGGGCGGCTGGCCCGTGCGGTAGCGCGCGATGTCGATCTCCTTGAAGCGCTCCTCGAGGTTCTTGCGCGCCAGCTCCGCCATGAAGCTGTCGGCGGTGTGGTCCCCGGGCACCTGGAAGGTGGGCAGCATGGGCTTGCCCAGCTTCAGCTCCAGGTTGATCTGCTCGACGATGCGCTGGGTGTTGTGGACGGCCTCGGGGGTGTCCTTGAAGTACTCCAGCATCTCCTGGGGACTGGTGACGTAGAGCTTGTCCGTGGAGTGCTTCATGCGCTTGCCGTCCGCGAGCGTCTTGCCGCTGGCGATGCACATGAGGAGCTCGTGGGCGCGCGCGTCCGACTGCTTGATGTAGTGCGCGTCCGCGGTGGCGCACAGCCCGATGCCCAGGTCCCGGCCGAGCTGCTTGAGGTTCTCGTTGGCCTTCTCCTGCTCGGGCATCCCGTTGGACTGCACCTCGAGGAAGAAGTGCTCGGGCTCGAAGATGTTCTTGTACTCGAGCGCCGCCTTGCGGGCGTGGTCCATGTCCCCGCGGAAGGCCGCGCCCGTCACTTCGCCACCCAGGCACGCGGTGAGCGCGAAGAGACCCTTGCTGTGGTCCTTCAGCAGCTCCTTGTCGATGCGCGGGTGGTAGTAGAAGCCCTCGCGGTAGGCCATGGACGAGAGGTACTTGAGGTTGTCGTACCCCTCCTTGTTCTTGGCCAGGAGGATGAGGTGGTGACCCACCTTCTCCGTACGGTCCTTGCGGCCCTTGGGCCCGGCCACGTACGTCTCCATCCCGATGATGGGCTTGATGCCGGCGTCCTTGGCCTTCTTGTAGAAGTCGATGGTGGCGAACATGTTGCCGTGATCCGTCACGGCCACGCTCGTCATCCCCTTCTCCTTCACCGTCTTGATGAGGTCCTTCATCCGGATCGCCCCATCGAGGAGCGAGTACAGGGAGTGCAGGTGCAGATGGGTAAAGGACATGGCGGGAAAGTAGTCAGGAAGAGGGTCTACAGCACCACATTTGTTCAGGGTGGCGGCGCTCGCCAGTTTCCGGCCGGACGCCGCGTCCGGAGCCGGAAAATCGGCCCCGGCGCCTTGTGGCATGGCTCACACGGGCCGTGAAGGAGCCATCAGGTCGGGCATGGCCCGGGTGGCCTGGCACCTGGGGTGCCCCTCGGAAGCCCCCTGGCCGGGCGGCCGGGCAGGCGTGCCGGGACGGGTTCTCCGTGGCCCCGGAGCCTCCCGCGGCGGCCTTCACACTTCTTTACGCCCGCGCAAAGCGCCCGCAACGGGCCTCTCGCATTCTGTCCACCGTCGCCGATTGACGGCGCCCACGAACAGAAAGCGGGGCCCCCAGGGCCCCTGGGAGTTACACGCCATGACCACGAAGAACAAGCTGATGATCGCCGGTTCCGCCGTCCTCGCCTTCGTCCTCCTCACGGGCTTCCGCGGGGGACACTTCGGCGGCCCCCGCGACCCCGAGCGCGTGAAGCAGATGATCACCTGGCGGATGGATGACCGGCTCGAGGAGCTGAAGGCCAGCGAGCAGCAGAAGCAGGCCCTCCACGGGCTGAAGGACTCGCTCTTCGAGGACGGCAAGCGCCTCTTCGAGGAGAACAAGGGCGCCCGGGCGCAGATGGTGGAGCAGTGGGAGTCGGTCAACCCGGACGCCAACGCCGTGCACGCCCTGGTGGACGCGCGCATGGACGCCTTCCGCGCCTTCGCCCACAAGGTGGCGGACGCCGCCCTCCAGGCCCACCGCATCCTCACCCCGGAGCAGCGCCAGCAGGTGACGGAGAACGTTCGTGAGCGCATGAACGCTCGCTAGCCCTCGCCTACCGCCCGGTATCCATCCATGCACACATCCGGGCACAATCGAGCCCACGGACACTGCGGAGTGCGCCCCCAGGTGAGTAACCTGGGGGCGTGCCCCAGAACTACGACGAGTACGCCCGCCGCATCCGCGGCTACGCCCAATTCGCCGAGGTGAACGAGTACGCCCGTGTCGTCGAGGGTGGTGTCGAGTACCCACTCTTCCGGCTCACGACACCCGGCGACCGTTGGCTGGTCATCACCTCCGGCTTCCACGGTGAGGAGCCCGCCGGCCCGCTCACGCTCTGCCACTACTTCGCGGACATCTCCGCCTACGCCCGGGAACGCGGCGTGGGGCTGCGCGTGTACCCGTGCATCAACCCCTCGGGCTTCGTGGACGGCACGCGCTACAACCGCGGCGGGGAGAGGCCCAACAACGACTTCCTGCGCTACGAGACGGCGCCCGGCGAGTGGAAGGGCGAGCTCACCCGCGATGAGCCCTTCCTGCGCTGGGCCCTCTACGAGGGCGGACCCAAGGAGACGCGCGCGGTGCGCTCGGACATCGCGCGCTACCCGGCTCCCGCCGCGGCGCTGGACATCCACCAGGACAACTACCTGCCGGACCCCGCCACCTACGCCTATACCTTCGGGGACAAGGCCGCCTACCGGCCCTTCATGAAGGCCGCCGCGGCGCACGCCCAGGTCATCCGCGACGAGAAGGTGGACGAGCACAACCGCACCGACCCGGACGGCCTCATCGAGTACCACGACGGCAGCGTCACCGATTACTTCATGCGCCTGGGCGTGCCCTACACCACGGCGCTGGAGACGACCACCCGGACTCCGCTAGAAGCCTGCCACGCCATCAACCTCATCTGGATTCGCGGCTTCATCGACCTGGCCGCGCGTGGAAGCGGGAGCACATGATGATTCGCCGTCCTCTGGGCAACACCGGTCTGCAGGTCTCCGCGCTGGGATTTGGAGCAGGACCGGTGGGCAGCCCGGAGCTGTCCGAGTCCGGCGCCGAGGCCCTCTTGAAGGGCGTGCTGGACGCGGGCATCAACCTGCTCGACACCGCGCCCAGCTACGGGCAGTCCGAGGAGCGCATCGGCCGCGCGCTGCAGGGGCGGCGGCAGGACTTCGTGCTCTCCACCAAGTGCGGCTACGGCGTGCCCGGCGTGGAGGACTGGACCGGGCCCTGCATCACCCAGGGGATTGAGCTGGCCCTGCGCCGGCTGCGCACGGACTTCCTGGATGTCGTTCACTTCCACTCGTGCCCCGTGGAGGTGCTGGAGCGCCCCGGCGTGGTGGACGCGCTCCGGCAGGCCGTGCAGCAGGGCAAGGTGCGCGTGGCCGCGTACTCGGGTGAGAGCGCGCCCCTGAGCTGGGCCCTGCACTCGGGGGCCTTCGGCTCCGTGCAGACGTCCGTGAATGTGTTCGACCAGAAGGTGCTGGACTGGGCCCTGCCCCTGGCCCACGAGCGGGGAATCGGGGTCATCGCCAAGCGTCCCCTGGGCAATGCGCCGTGGCGTCACGCCGAGCGTCCTTCCGCTCCGGATGTCGCGACGTACTGGGACCGGATGCGCGCCATGGGCCTGGAGACCGGGGGGATGGACTGGAGCGAACTGGCGCTGCGCTTCGCCGCCTTCGTGCCCGGCGTGGCCACCTGCATCGTGGGGACGACGCGGATGGAGAACCTCCAGCGCAACGTGCACGCCCTGGAGAAGGGTCCGCTGCCCGAGTCCCTGGTGGAACGCATCCGGAACGCGTTCCGCCAGCATGACCACGGGTGGGAGGGGCTCATCTGATATTCCCTCATTGAATGACGCCCTTCCTCTTCACCGTCGTGGTCTTCCTCATCTCGCTGGGCGCGGGAGCGCTGGGCTCGCTGCTCGGGCTCGGAGGAGGACTCATCCTCGTCCCGGTGCTCACGTTGATGCTCGGGGTGGACATCCGTTACGCGGTGGGTGCCTCCATCGTGTCCGTCATCGCCACCTCCAGCGGCGCGGCGGCGGCCTACGTCCGCGAGCGCCTCACCAACCTGCGTGTGGCCATGTTCCTCGAGCTGGCCACGACGGCGGGCGCCCTCTCCGGCGCGCTCCTCGCGGGCTTCATCGGTGGGCGCTGGCTGTACATCGTCTTCGGCGCGGTGATGGGGTACTCGGCGCTCGCCATGTTGCGCAAGCTGGGCGGCGAGGCCCGCGCGGCGGTGCCCGTTGCTCCCGACGCGCTCGCGGACCGCCTGGGACTCCACGGCAGCTACTGGGATGAGGAGGCGGGCCGTGAAGTGCCCTACCGCGTCACCCGCCCGCTGACGGGCCTGGGCCTCATGTACGCGGCGGGCACGGTGAGCGGGCTGCTCGGCATCGGCTCGGGGGCGCTGAAGGTGCCGGCGATGGACCTCGCCATGCGCCTGCCCCTCAAGGTGTCCACCGCCACCAGCAACTTCATGATTGGCGTCACCGCCGCGGCGAGCGCGGGCGTCTACTTCGCGCGCGGCGATATCGATCCCTTCATCGCCGGCCCCGTATGCGTCGGCGTCATGCTGGGGGCCTTCGCCGGCTCGCGCCTGCTGTCGAAGGTGAAGAGCACCTGGCTCCGGGGGCTCTTCGTGCTGGTGCTGTTGTGGGTGGCCATCCAGATGCTGCGCAAGGGGGTGAGCCCGTGAGCGAGCCGTCCGCCGTCGAGGTGAAGTCCACCCAGCCCGGGCTGGCGCGCGAAGCCGTGGGCCCCGAGGTGCTCATCAGCCAGCTGCTGCGCCTCGGGGTGCTGCTCAGCCTCTCGCTGGTCTCGGCCGGCATGGTGCTGACCTTCTTCCACCACCCCGACTACTTCTCCTCGACCCAGGCCCTCCAGCGCCTCACGGCCCCGGAGCACACGCTCCATTCGCTCGATGGGGTGCTCGCGGGCGTGGAGGCCATCCGGGGCCAGGCCCTGGTCATGGTGGGGTTGCTGGTGCTGATGGCCACCCCCGTCCTCCGGGTGGCCCTCTCGCTGCTGCTCTTCAGCAGGCAACGGGACCGCATCTTCGTCGGGGTGACGTCCGTGGTGCTCGGCCTGCTGCTCCTGTCCTTCCTGCTCGGCAAGGTGGAGTGAGGGAACGCTGGACGGGCGGGGCCGCTCGCTGGCCTGACTGCTCGGAGGCCCAGGGTGCACGGCCGGGGAGGAACCCTGCTCCTGGGAGGCGCTCGCACTTCCTAGCTTTCACGGGCGTGGGTCTCTCGTCGGAATCGGAGCGGTCGGCTTTTCCTCCGGGGACGGAGACCTCGAGACGCGCAGCGCCACCGCTCGGCGGCTTCTTCCGCGGCCTGGCGGGCGTGGAGAAACGCTTCTGGGTGCTCGTCGTCGCCGTGGGCCTCATCTCGGGCGTGGGAGCCGTGGTGCTCCTCCGGGTGCTGCGCATCACCCAGCACCTCTTCTGGCGCAGCGAGGTGGAAGGCTTCCTCGCGGGCGTCGTCGCCTCGCCGCCCTGGCGCCGCTTCCTGGTGCCCGTGCTCGGCGGAGGGCTCGTCTCCCTGATGACCCTGCTCGTCGGGCGGCCGCTGCGGGGGCACGGGACGGCGGGCATCATCGAGTCCATCTGGGTGAAGGCCGGCGAGCTGCCCCTGCCGCGGGCGCTCTTCCGGGGCTTCATCTCCATCGTCGCGGTGGCCCTGGGAGCCCCCCTGGGCCGCGAGGGCGCGCTGCTGCAGACGGGAGCGGCCAGCGGTTCCGCCCTGGCCCGCCGGCTGCGGCTCCCCTCGGGACAGGCCCGCCTGCTGGTGGCGTGCGGGGCCGCCGCGGGCATCGCCTCCGCCTACAACGTCCCCATCGGCGGCGCGCTCTTCGGGCTGGAGGTGCTGCTGGGCAGCTTCGCGCTCGAGCTGTTCGGCCCCATCGTCGTCTCCTGCGTGGTGGCCACGCTCGTCTCGCGCGCCCTCGTCGCGGACCACCCCAGCTACGTCATCCCCCACTACGTGCTGACGCACCCCCGGGAGCTGCTCCTCGCGCTGCTGCTGGGCGTGCTGGTGGGCGCCGCCTCCGCCCTCTACGTGCGCGTCATCAACCTGCTGTCGGACACGCTGGACAAGGTGCCCCGCCGGTTCCAAGCGCTCCAGCCGCTGGTGGCGATGAGCCTCGTGGGACTGGCCGCCATCTGGCTGCCCGAGTTGCTCGGCAATGGCTATGACGCGGTGAACGCGGCGCTGCTCGGGAGGATGTCCCTGCTGCTGCTCGCCCTCCTCCCGCTGGCCAGGCTGCTGGCCACGTCCATGTGCGCGGGCGCGGGGGTGCCCGGCGGTCTCTTCACCCCCT
This sequence comes from Archangium sp., assembly GCF_057119385.1. NCBI lineage: Bacteria > Pseudomonadati > Myxococcota > Myxococcia > Myxococcales > Archangiaceae > Archangium > Archangium sp. Next base: position 26,309 of record NZ_DBNGVP010000095.1, read on the forward strand.
CGCTCTTCTATGGCGCCCTGCTGGGCGGGGCCTTCGGGCAGGTGGCGGGAATGCTGTGGCCCGGCGGGGCTCCGAGTGGAGCCTACGCGCTGCTGGGCATGGTGGCCGTGCTCGCCGGCACGACGCACGCGTCCGTGTCCGCCGTGCTCCTCATCTTCGAGATGACGGCGGACTACGACTTGATGCTGCCCTTGATGCTGTGCGCGGTGATCTCCGCGGCGGTGAGCCGCAGGCTGGAGCCGGAGTCGCTCTACACGTCCGTGCTCAACCGCCGCAACGTGCGGATGCCCGCCAGTGTCCCCCACTGGCTGAGAGAGGAGGGAACCCGCGCCCTGCTCAAGCCCGTACACCAACGCCTCCCGCCCTCGGCGCCCTTCCAGGAGGTGGTGGTGCTGTTGCTGGAGCAGCCCCCCGGAACGGACCTCTACGTCACGGACGAGCACGGCCGGCTGCTCGGCACCATCGTCCTGGATGACCTCAAGGGGCACCTGCCGGACCACAGCCTGCTGGAGGCCACGGTGGCCGCGGACGTCATGGACTCGAGCCTGCCCGTCATCACCCCGGAGCTCTCCCTGGCCGAGGTGGCCAGGAGCTTCGGCAAGACGGCGCTCGAGTGCCTGCCCGTGGTGGACCATGAGCGGCGCCTGCTGGGCACGGTTTCCAAGAGCGACGTGTTGCAGAGAGGGCAGTTCTGACGGAGCGGAGGGCCGGCATGGACAAGAGGACTCGCGCATGGAGCATCGTGGCCCTGGGCCTCCTGTGTGCGGTCCTGGCCTATGTGCTGCTGCGGACGCCCCCCAAGGTGGGCCACTCGCATGACACCCCACGGGAACACCAGGCCGCGAGCACACCGGCGGCGCATCCCCCCTCCACGGAGCCGAAGTTCGACCCGAACATGTACCGGGGGTGGCCCCTCTTCCTCGGCTGGCCCCTGCCCGAGGTTCCTCCCCCCGACTGGGGAACCGGCGGCTCGGCCCCACCTCCCCCGCCGCCACATCGGCCCCCTGACCAGCAGTGAGAGGGGACGGCGTGCCCTCCCCTTGCCAGCGGAGGAGGCTCCCCGCACACTGCCTCGTCCATGAGGAGCGCCAGGGCCGGGCGCACCCGCCTGGAGGCCGTCGTGAGGCGCTGGAATGGTTGGGGAGACGCCGCCGTCAGCTACCCACTGCCGGATGCCACCGCCGCCGTCCTCGCGGAACGGCTCGGCCCCGGGACTCCGCCCCGGGATGCCTCGCTCGCCGAGGTGCTCGCCTCCGTTCCTCCCTCCCGCCTTCCGCCCCACCCGCTCGTCTCCACCGAGCCCGAAGTCCGCCTGCGCCACGCCCGCGGCCAGAGCTTCCCCGACCTCATCGTCCTGCGCGGCGGCCGCGTCCCCGCCTTCCCCGATGGGGTCGCCTTCCCTCGCGATGCCGGGGAAGTCCGTGCCCTGTTCTCCTACGCGCGTGACGCCGGTGCCCGCCTCATCCCCTTCGGCGGTGGCACCAGCGTCGTCGGCCACGTCAACGTCGCGCCCGGTGACGCCCCCATCCTCACCGTCTCCCTCGAGCGCCTCCAGCGGCTCCACTCGCTCTCCGAGGAGGACCGGCTCGCCACCTTCGGCGCCGGGGTGAGCGGCCCCCGGCTCGAGGAGGCCCTGCGCGCCCGTGGCTACACGCTCGGGCACTTCCCCCAGTCCTTCGAGCTCTCCACGCTCGGTGGATGGATCGTCACCCGCTCGCGCGGGCAGCAGTCGCTCGGCTATGGGCGCATCGAGAACCTCTTCGTCGGAGGACGGCTCGAGTCCCCCGCCGGCACCGTGGTGCTCCCCTCCTTCCCCGCCAGCGCCACCGGGCCGGACCTGCGGGAATTCGTGCTCGGCTCCGAGGGGCGCATGGGCATCCTCACCGAGGCCACGGTGCGCATCTCCCCGTTGCCCGAGCGCGAGGACTTCCACGCCCTCTTCTTCCCCGACTGGGAACGCGCCCGCACCGCCGTGCGCGAGCTGGTGCAGAGCGGCACGCCCCTCTCCATGCTGCGGCTGAGCACGCCCCAGGAGACGGCCATCAACCTCGCCCTCTCCGGCCACCCGCGCATGGTGAAGGTGCTGTCCGGTTCCCTCTCCCTGTTCGGCGTGGGCGCGGAGGGCTGCATGCTGGTGCTCGGCGTGTCCGGCAGCCGGTGCACCGTGGAGTCCGCGCAGCACACCGCCATGGGCCTCGCGGGCCGGTACGGCGGGGTGCGCGTGCCCCTGCTGGGACAGAAGTGGCTCAAGGGCCGCTTCCGCGCCCCCTACCTGCGCAACGCCGCCTGGGAGCGCGGCTGGGGCGTGGACACCGTGGAGACGGCCACCTCCTGGAGCAACGTGCCCCGTCTGCTCACCGCCGTCGAGGACGCCCTGCGCGGAGCCCTCGCGGACCAGGGCGAACGGGTCCTCGTCTTCACCCACCTGTCCCACGTGTACGCGACCGGCTCCAACCTCTACACCACGTTCATCTTCCGGTTGGGGAAGGATGCCGGGGAGACCCACGCACGCTGGCTCGCGCTCAAGACCGCCGCCAGCCGCGCCATGGCCGCCCACGGCGGAACCATCAGCCACCAACACGGCGTGGGCACGGACCACCGGCCCTGGCTGGAAGCGGAGAAGGGCGCACTCGGCCTCTCCGCCATCCGCCAGATGCTGGGAACATTCGATCCATCGGGCCTGCTCAATCCGGGCAAGCTCGTCTGAGACTGGCAGTCGGGGGGAGTCGCAACACCATGTCCGCATCCACTCAACGAGAGACGCTCTGGGGAGCGCTGGCCGCGCCCTGGGATTTGATCATCATCGGCGGTGGAATCACCGGCGCCTCCGTGCTGCGCGAGGCCACCCGCGCCGGACTGAAGGCCCTGCTCGTCGAGCAGCGTGACTTCGCCTGGGGCACCTCGAGCCGCTCCAGCAAGCTCGTTCACGGCGGTCTGCGCTACCTCGCCACCGGGGATGTGCCCCTGGTCCGCCAGTCCATCCGCGAGCGCCAGCGGCTCCTCGCCGAAGGCAACGGCCTGGTGAAGCCCCTCGACTTCATGCTCGCCAGCCACCCCCGCGAGGGCGGCAAGCACTGGCAGGGGCGCGCCGGCATCTTCGTGTACGAGCTGCTCACCGGCCGATGGCCTCGCGGCAACCACGCCACCGCCCGGCTGCGCCAGCTGGAGCCCTCGCTCGTGCAGGAGGAGGGACTCATCGGCGTGCCCTATGACGAGGCCTGGGTCGACGACGCGCGGCTCGTGCTGCGCATCCTCCGCGAGGCCGTGGCGGCGGGAGGCTCGGCGCTCAACCACGTGCGCGTCACCGGCCTGCTCCGCGAGGACGGCCGTGTCGCGGGCGTCGAACTGACGGACACCGTCGGTCAGCGCTCCGCCACCGTGCGCGCCCGCGCCGTCGTCAACGCCACGGGCGTGTGGGCCGACTCGGTGCGCGCCCACCTGTCCGCGGCTCCCAAGCTGCGCCCCCTGCGCGGCAGCCACCTCGTCTTCTCCTCCCAGCGCTTCCCCCTCGCCCACGGCATCAGCTTCCGTCACCCGCGCGGAGACCGCTTCGTGTGCGTCATGCCCTGGGAGGACTCCACGCTCATCGGCACCACGGACCTGGACCACCACCCCTCGCTGGACCAGGAGCCCTCCATCTCCTCCGAGGAGGTGGCCTACCTCATGGAGGCCGTGGAGTCCCGCTTCCCCGCGCTGAAGCTCACCCTCGAGGACGTGGTGTCCAGCTACGCCGGGGTGCGGCCCGTCATCTCCTCCGGCGCGAGCGACCCGTCCAAGGAGTCCCGCGAGCACCTCGTCCTCGAGGAGGAGGGGCTCGTCACCGTCACCGGCGGCAAACTCACCACCTGCCGTGCCATCGCGCACGATGCCCTGCGCGCCCTCCGCCACCGGCTTCCCGAGCTGGCCGCGCTGGAGCCCCACGGGCCCTTCCTCGGCACGCCTCCCGCGCTGGAGGACGCGCCCCTCTCCCCCGAGGCCCGCCTGCGCCTGCGGGGACGCCACGGAGCGGATGCGCCCGCGCTGGTGGCCATGGCCCGTCCCGGCGAGCTCGACGCCGTTCCCGGCACCTCCACGCTCTGGGCGGAGCTGCGCTGGGCGGCCCGCCACGAGAACGTCGTCCACCTGGATGACCTGCTGCTGCGGCGCGTGCGGCTGGGCCTGCTGCTGCCCCGGGGTGGCACGGCGCACCTGCCCGCCCTCCGCGCCCTCTGCCAGCAGGAGCTGGGCTGGGACGACGCGCGCTGGGAGTCCGAGGCACACGCCTACCTGACCCTCTGGCGCACCCACTATGCGCTGCCCGAGCAGCCCCGCCTTGAGACGCCGCGCGCCCAGCTCGCCACGTCCACTGGCTCCCCGCGGCGCCCCGGCGGATGACGCACGCCCGGCAGCCTCTCCAACATCGCCCGGCACTATCGTCTTCCCGACGCTCGCCTGCACCCGGAGGCGATATTTCCTCCTGCGCTCAAAGGTTACACAACTCCCCCACAATGGATTCCGCGTGGGGGGGCCATGCAACGGACCGTGGTAGCGGCGGTGGGTATGTGCATCGTGGCGTTGGGAGTGGGAGTCGTCGGCCCGCGGGAACAACCCCAGCCCACCGTGGCGAGCGTGGTCACCTGTGCACGGACGATCTCCGCCAACGTGGTGGTGCTGGATCAACCGCTGATGTTCAACCGGCTGGGCGCCCAGAACGTCAATGGCATGGTGTACGCGCTGAGCCGGGACGTCATCAACCTGGACTCTGGCCTGCCACTGACCCGGGGAGGCGCGCCGGTGCCGGGCCGGGTGGCCTTGCGCCCGGACAAACGGCCGAGGCCGCTGGTGCTGCGCGCCGCCGAGGGCGACTGCCTGCGGGTGAGCCTCACCAACCTGCTCACGCCCGCCGCCAACCCGCGAGGAGCCCCCACCCTCCTCAACCGCCTGCGTTTCAACCTGCCCCTCAACGAGCAGGCCGCCAGCCGGACCGTGGGCTTCAGCGTGCCGGGCCTGCAGCTCGCCGGCACCCTCGCCGATGACGGCTCCTTCGCCGGGCGCAACGCCAGCAGCCTGGCCGCCCCGGGCCGCGGCGCCGTCTACAACCTGCTGGCCGTGAAGGAGGGCACCTTCCTCGTCACGAGCGACGGCGCCCCGTTCGGCAGCGAGGGCGGCCAGGGCAACAGCGCCAATGGCCTGTTCGCCGCCGTCAACGTGGAGCCTCGCGGCGCGAGCTTCTACCGCAGCCAGGTGAGCGAGGAGGAGCTGCGGCTGAGCACCACCGGAACGAGCCCCACGGGCCACCCGCTCATCAACTACGAGGCGGTGTACCCCAGCACGGAGCCGTGGCTCGGCGAGGGCAAGAGCGGCCTGCCCATCCTCAACATGCTGGCGGCCGGGGAGCTCGTCCACTCGGACCCCACCGCCCTCATCGTGGGCCCCCTGGCGGATGGCTCCTTCCCGCCGAGCACCTACCCGCTGGAGAGCGTGGGCCGGCGCAACCCCAGCGTGCCCAACCGCCTGGAGGCCTTCCGCGAGTTCACCTCCCTCTTCCATGACGAGACCGCCACGGCCAACGCCTTCCCCGGCTACTTCGAGGACCCCGTGCTCGGCTACACCCTGGAAGGCGTCCGCGACGGCTTCATGATCAACTACGGCTCGGGGGGCATCGGCTCGGAGATCATCGCCAACCGCCTGTCCGTGGGGCCGATGCACGACTGCCTCGACTGCGCCTACGAGGACTTCTTCCTGAGCGCGTTCGCGGTGGGTGACGCCGCGATGGTGGTGGACGTGCCGGCCAACATCGGGCTGGAGACGCTGCCCCCCGGGGTGGCACCGCCGGCGGGCGCCTCGGGGCCCAAGGCCACCCGGGCCTTCTTCCCGGACGATCCCAGCAACGTCACCCACAGCTACCTCAGCGACTTCGTGAAGTTCCGCAACCTGCACATCGGCAAGGAACAGCACGTCTTCCACCTGCACAACCACCAATGGCTGTTCAATCCCAACGACGACAACTCGAACTACATCGACGCCCAGGGAATCGGGCCGGGTTCGGGCTACACGTATGAGATCAACTTCGGTGGCTCGGGCAATCGCAACCAGAGCGCGGGCGACGCCATCTTCCACTGTCACTTCTATCCCCACTTCGCCCAGGGCATGTGGGCCATGTGGCGCATCCACGACACGTTCGAGGCGGGAACGAAGCTGGAGGTGAGCGGCACGGGCTTCCACACGGCCCCCTTCTCGCTCCAGGACGGCAGGCCGGCCACCGGGGCCCGGGCCCTGCCGGACGGAGAGCTCGTGGCCGGGACGCCCATTCCCGCGGTGGTGCCACTGCCCGGCAAGGCCATGGCGCCCATGCCCGGCCGGGTCGAGGTGGTGCCCAGCTCGAACATCACCACGGCCTCCACCTTCCATCCGCTCAACCCGGGGGCGCGCGTGCCGGTGGGCAGCAATGCCCGCGTCATCGATCGCACCACCAACCCGGGCTACCCGTTCTGGATCGCCGGCATCGAGAGCATCGTGGGCCAGCGGCCCACCACGCCGCCCCTGGACATGCTGTCGGAGGCAGAGGCGACGGCGCTCCAGTCCGGCGCCAATCCCCTGTTCACCGGCCGGGCGGAGCTCGTCGCCGGTGCGGGCGGCTTCACCGGCGGACTGCCGAGGCACGCCCTGGAGGGCGTGGCGGCGGGAGGTGAGGCCGAGTCCACCGTGAGCCGGCTGGACTTCAGCAAGGAGGTGCGCAAGGCCCGGCCGGTGTACTTCCCCGAGGAAGGCACGGACGTGGAGCAGACGGCCATGCTCTTCCACTCGCGGCCGAGCCACCCGAGCACGACGCTGCGCCGCGATGGCACCTCGGTGCCGGGCAGCTTCCGCACCAACGGGATGCCCCCCGTGCCCAGCGCGCCCTTCTTCGAGCCGTGCCGGGATGACGCGGGCAACCCCGTGCTCGCCGGTGTGGCGCCGCGCTTCTTCGACGGCGTGGGCGGCCTGGGCACCACGGGCGCCGTCCAGTTCGGCGCGAGGAATCCCCGCGTCTACAAGGGCGCCAACATCCAGCTGGACGTGGTCTTCAACAAGGTGGGCTACCACTACCCGCAGGAGCGCATCCTCACCCTGTGGGAGGACGTGACGCCCACCCTCAACAAGACGCGGCCGCCCGAGCCCTTCATCATCCGCTTCAACACCTTCGACTGCGGCAAGTACCTCCACACCAACCTCATCCCCAAGGACTTCGAGCTGGATGACTTCCAGGTGCGCACGCCCACGGACGTCATCGGCCAGCACATCCACCTGCCCAAGTGGGACCTGCCCTCCGCGGATGGCGCGGCCAACGGCTGGAACTACGAGGACGGCACCCTGTCGCCTGGCGCGGTGCGCGAGCGCATCGCGGCCATCAACACGTACAACACCACCCCGGGCGTCACCCCCGTGCCGGCGCCGGATGGCCGCACCACGCTCACGCCGCTGCCCCACCCCTTCTTCGGCGCCGGGCCGGGCGGTGAATGGCTGGGGGCCCGCACCACCATCCAACGCTGGTTCTTCGATCCGGTGGTGAACGCGGAGGGCATCCACCGGGGACTCGGCGTCATCTTCACGCATGATCACCTGGGACCGTCCACCCACCAGCAGGTGGGCCTCTACGGCACGGTGATGACCGAGCCGCCGGGCTCCACCTGGAGGCACAACGAGACGGGCGTGCCGCTCGGGACGCGGAGCGATGGAGGCCCCACGAGCTGGCAGGCCGCCATCCTCACCGGGGACCTGGACGGAGACGGGCTCAACGACAGCTACCGCGAGTTCTGGTTCCAGGCCTCGGACTTCCAGCACGCCTACGAGGCCGGCGTGTACGTGGGCGCCGGTCCGGACGGGAGGCCCGGGCCGGGGAGCGCGCCCACCGCGGCGACGTTCCGCAGCGCGATCGGCCCCCCCCACCGGCTGCAGGCCAGCCCGGTGTTCCCGGACCTGTTCGTCAACGCGGCCACGTGCCCCGGCGGTGTGCCCCGGCCGTGTCCCCAGGCCATCTCCGTGGATGACCCGGGCATGCTCGTCGTCAACTACCGCAACGAGCCCGTGGGCCTGCGCGTCTACGACCCGGGCAGGGTGGGACCGGATGGCAGGCCGGGCGCACAGGCCACGGGCCTGGCCGGAGACCTCGCCTTCGCGCTGCAGACGCGCACGGACCGCGCCATCCCCGTGCTCAACACCGCGCTCGGCAGCACCCCGTACCCCGCGCTGACGGCGGACATCGGCGCGGGAGATCCGTTCACCCCGCTCATCCGCACCTATTTGGGGGACCGGGTGCGGGTGAAGTTCCAGGTCGGCGGACACGAGGAGGAGTTCAACGCCACCATCCACGGGGTGAAGTGGCTGCAGGCGGGCTCCAGCTTCGGCTCCTCGCCCAACTCCGGCTGGCGCAACGCCCAGGCCCAGGGCATCTCCGAGCAGTTCACCTTCACGGTGCCGCTGCTGCCCGCGCTCGGCCAGGCCGGCTCCCGGGTGGACTACGCATACGGCATGAACAGCAGCCAGGACGGCTGGTGGAGCGGCGCCTGGGGCCTGATGCGCTCGTACAACACCCCGCGCACGGACCTCTTCCCGCTGCCCACCACCCGGGCCCCGGTGCGCATCGCCAACCCCGCGGACTTCAACACCGACAGTGGTGGCTCCTGCCCCCGCGCCGCGCCGGTGCGCGCCTATGACATCACCGCGGTGCTGGCCAACACCGCGCTCCCCCTGCCGGCCGGTGTCTCCCTCGTCCCCTCGGACGCCTCGGCCACCCAGCACGCCGGAGCCCCGCTCAATCCCAGCGGCGGCACGCTCGTGTACAACCCGCGGCGCACGGCGCTGTCCAATGGCGAGTCGGGACCGCTCCATGACCCGACGGCCATCCTCTACGTGCGCACCGCGGACCTGGATGCCACCGGCAAGCTGCGGCCCGGCGTCCCCATCGAGCCGCTCGTCCTGCGCGCGGCGGCGGGCGAGTGCATCGAGGTGACCCTGCGCAACCGGCTGCCCGGGGACATCAACCGCAACACCTTCTTCGATGACAACCCGGACCTGGGCAACCTCACCAGCCTCATCGGCGTGGTCAACCGCAACCGGAACGATCCCCAGGGGGTGACCACCTTCAACAACAACCTCATCCGCCCCTCGAGCTGGGTGGCGCTGCATCCCCAGCTCGTGGCCTATGATCCCACCAAGGCGGATGGGGCCAACGTCGGCACCAACCCGCAGCAGCTCACGCCCCCGGGCGGCCTCATGCGCTACCGCTGGTACGCGGGTGACATCAGCGGGACGCCGGGCAACACCCGGAGCATCACGCTCGTGGCCACGCCGTTGGAGTTCGGCGGCGCCAACCTCATCCCCGCCGACAAGGTGAAACAGGGGCAGAAGTCGCTGGTGGGCGCGCTCATCATCGAGCCCACGGGCTCGGCGTGGACCGAGGACGCGGGCCGGAGGGCCGCGGCGAGCGTGGGCCCCGATGCCAACCGCGATGGCCGGCCGGACAGCGTCGCGTTCCGGGATTTCGCCGTGGTGTGGCAGAAGCAGTTGAGCCACCGCTACGCGGATGGCACGGCCGTGGAGAACGTCGCCGCCGAGGGAGTCGTCTCCGAGGACCCGCAGGACTCCGGGCAGATGGCCATCAACTACGGCACCGAGCCGCTGTGGTTCCGCTTCGGCCTGCGTCCCAACGCGCCACTCGGCAACGTGGCCGGGGGCTACGGCGCCGTGACCGATGCCTCCACCGCCTACAGCAACACCCGCGTGGGGGGAGATCCGGTGACGCCCGTGTTCACGGTGGCGCCCGGCCAGCAGGCCCGCCTGCGGCTGGTGGAGCCGCACGGCGCCTACCGCGGCTCCACCTTCCGGCTGCACGGCCATGGCTGGCAGAGGGACCCCTATATCTGTCCGGGCTCGGCCAACCTCGGCCTGCCGGGCAAGTGCGGCATGACGGAGGTCGGCTCCCGGGCGCTCGGCGTCAACCCCGTGGGCATGTACCTGGGTGCCCAGGAGAGCGTGCAGCCCTACACGCACTTCGAGCTCTTCCTGCCGAGCGCCGGAGGCGCCAACGCGGTGCCGGGGGACTACCTGTTCCGGGACTACGAGAGCCTCGGAAACATCTGCGGCCAGTGGGGCCTGCTGCGCGTGCAGTGAGTGACCGGAGACCCGCCACCATGACTCCACACACGTCCCCGTCCCACCCGAAGCGCCCGTGGCGTGCCGCCGCCGCCGCGGGAGCCCTGCTCACCTTCCTGGCCCTGGCCGGGTACGCCGTCCTCTCCACGAAGAAGCGCGGGAGACCGGCCCCCGCGGCCCAGGCGCCCGAGCAGGTGAGCGCCACCGGACGGCTCGAGAAGAGCGGCGTCGTGGTGGAGTTCTCCGTCGTCCAGCCAGGGCTCCCCGGCACGGAGCAGCGGCCACTGATGGAAGGGGACCATGCCGAGGTCCGCTTCCGCATGACCGATGCCACCAGCGGCCTGCCGCTGCGGGGCCTGTCGCCCTCGGCGTGGATGGACCTGGGCCAGGTGCTCTCGGGGAAGGTGGAGCGGAAGCACGAGTGCAAGGAGCGTGTCGCGCTCTACCTCGAGGGGCTGGTCGGCATCCGCCCGCTCATCGACCTCAACAGCTACTACCTGCTGGTGATGAACCAGGATGCGAGCATCTCGGTCATCGATCCGCTGGTGGGGATGACGGGCAAGACGAGCCTCTATGCCACGGTGGTGCTCGACCGGCCCGGCGCGGACTGGGTGAAGAGCCGCGACGGGCGGAAGCTCTTCGTGTCGATGCCCCGGGCGGGGAAGGTGGCGGTGGTGGACACGGAGGTGTTCCGGGTGTCGGCCCGGGTGGAGGCCGGCGAGGAGCCCACGCGCGTCGCCCTCCAGCCGGACGGGCGCTACCTCTGGGTGGGGGATGGCCCCGGAGCGAAGGCCGGCAGCGGCGTCACGGTCATCGACACCGAGTCCCTGGAGCCCGTGGCCCGGATTCCCACCGGACGCGGCCACCACGAGCTCGCCTTCACCCCGGATGACCGCTTCGCCTTCGTCAGCAACCGCGAGGAGGGCACGGTGTCCGTCATCGACATCGCGAAGCTCGAGAAGGTGAAGGACCTGCGCACGGGCCCGCTCCCCATCTCCGTGGCCTTCTCGCCCCTCGCTGGCGCGCTCTACGTGGCGGATGGCAGGGAGGGCACCCTCGTGGCCATCGACGGCGAGCGGCTGGAGGAGCGCGCCCGCCTGACGGCTAGACCGGGCCTGGGGCCCATGCGCTTCACCCAGGACGGACGCTGGGGCCTGGTGGTCAATCCCTCCGAGCACACGGTGTCCGTCATCGACGCCGCCAGCCACCGGCTCGCGCACACGCTGAGCGTGGGAGGCCAGCCCTACCAGGTGGGCTTCACCCGGGCGTTCGCCTACGTGCGCCTGCTCGACTCCGAGCGCGTGGAGATGATCAACCTCTCCACCCTGGGCGGCGGCGCGAAGCCGACGATGCAGGGCTTCGGCGCGGGAGCCTCGGCGCCCCGGCTCGCCGGAGAGCTCAGCCTCGCCGACTCCATCTCGCAGGCCGCCACCGAGGCGGCGGTCTTCGTGGTCAACCCGGCGGAGAACACCACGTACTTCTACATGGAGGGCATGAACGCCCCCATGGGGAGCTTCGGCAACTACGGGCACAACGCCCGGGCGGTGAGCGTGGTGGACAGGAGCTTGAAGGAAGTCGAGCCCGGGGTGTACTCCACGCGCGTCCGCGTTCCGGTGGCGGGCCGGTACGACGTCGCCTTCCTGTTGGACTCGCCGCGCGTGCTGCACTGCTTCTCGGTCGAGGCGAAGGAGAACCCCGCCCAGAAGCAGGCGCGCAGTGCGCTCGAGCTCGAGTACCTGGACTTCCCGGCGCGGCTGACGGCGGGTGAGGAGCCACGGCTGCGCTTCAAGCTGCGCGAGCCGGACACCCACGCGCCCGTGGCCGGGTTGGGAGACGTGACGGTGCTCACCTATGCCGCGCCCGGGCGGCTGCGTGCCGAGGTGGCCGCGCGGGAGGTGGAGGACGGCGTCTACGAGGCCCGGCCCACGCTGGCGAGCGCTGGCGCGTACTACCTCTATGTCTCGGTGCCCTCGCGGAAGGTGGGTTACGGCGGGCTGCCCTACCGGACGCTCTGGGTCGCGGGCACGGCGAAGAACGAACCCTGAGGAAGGAATCCCATGTCACTCGAGCGCATGAGAGCGAAGACCGCGAGTCTCGTCGTGATCCTGCTGTTGGGAGTACCAGCCCCCGTGCTGGGAGCCGAGCCCTGTCCCCACCACGAGCAAGGCACCGCCACCGAGGCGTCCGCGGCGAAGCCCCCCGCCTCCGACGTCCGCCTCGTGGAGGCCGGGCTCGTCGACCAGGACGGCACACCGGTCCGGCTCGGTGGCGAGGTCATCGGAGACAGGCTCGTGGTCATGAACTTCGTCTTCACCACCTGCACCACGGTGTGCCCCGTGCTGTCGGCCATCTTCAGCCGGGTGCAGGGCAGGCTGGGCGAGCGGCTGGGCAAGGAGGTCCAACTGGTCTCCCTCAGCGTGGACCCCACCCGCGACACGCCCGCGCGCTTGAAGGACTACGCGACCCGCCTCCGGGCGAAGGCCGGGTGGACCTGGCTCACCGGCAGCCCGGAGAACGTCAAACAGGTGCTCCAGGGCCTGGGGGCCTACACCCCGTCGTATGCCAACCACACGCCCATGGTGCTCATCGGTGACGCACGCACCGGCACGTGGGTGAGGCTCAATGGCTTCCCCAGCGAGGAGCAGATCCTCGCGAAGGTGGATGAACTGGCCGCGGCCCGCCGGGCCCGCACCTGGTTCACCGACACCGCGCTCGTCACGCAGGAGGGGAAGCAGGTCCGGTTCTACAGCGACGTCCTGAAGGATCGCGTCGTCGTCATCTCCTTCCTCTTCACGCGCTGCACCACCGCCTGCCCGATGATCGCCGCCCGGCTCAATCACATCCGCGAGCAGCTCGGCGAGCGCTTCGGGCGCGACGTGTCCTTCATCTCCATCAGCGTGGACCCCGAGCACGACACACCGCAGCGGCTCGCGGAGTTCGCCCGCAAGCACCAGGCGGCCCACCCGGGCTGGACGTTCCTCACCGGGAAGAAGGAGGACGTGAACCAGGTGATCGCCCGGCTCGGCCAGTACGTGGAGAACGTCGAGGGACATTCCACCCTGCTCATCGCCGGCAACGAGAAGCGCAAGCACTGGATGAAGATCCGCCCGGATGAGCCCTCCCCGGCCGTCGCCGAGCGCGTGCGGCAGCTCGCCGAGGAACGATGACGGGCCTGGCCCTCACCCTGCTGCTCTGCGCGCTGACGCCCCAGGAGCAGGCGGGCAGGAGAATCTACTTCGAGGGCGAGAGCCCCTCGGGCGGGAGCATCTCCGCGACGCTCGGCGCGGGCGTCCGCCTGCCGGGCTCGGCGGTGCCGTGCGTCAACTGCCACGGCGAGGACGGCACCGGCAGTCCCGAGGGCGGCGTCCTTCCCCCGGACATCACCTGGACGGAGCTCACCAAGCCCTACGGCCACGTCCACCCGGGCGGCAGGAAGCACCCGGTGCTCGACGACAGGAGCGTGGCCCGCGCCGTCTCCGAGGGTTTCGACCCGGGCGGCAACCGGCTGGACGTGGTGATGCCGCGCTACTCGATGTCCCGGGAGGACATGAGCAGCCTGCTCGCGTGGCTGAAGCGGCTGGAGCACGAGCGCGCGCCCGGGGTGACGGACTCGGCGCTGCGGCTGGGCGTCGTGCTGCCCACGCGGGGGCGGCTCGCGGAGCTGGGACAGGCCATGCGCGGCGTGCTGGAGGCGTACTGCGCCGGGCTCAACGCCTCGGGAGGCATCCACGGCCGCGCGCTCGAGCTGGTCGTCGCCGGGTACGACAGCGATCAGGAGACGGGCCTGAGCAGCGCCCAACGGATGCTCGGCCAGGAGCCCGTCTTCGCGCTGCTGTCCGGCTTCCTGCCGGGAGCGGAGCGGGAGCTGGCCGCGCTGGCGGAGCGGGAAGCGCTGCCCCTCATCGGGCCCTTCACCCTGTCCGCCCGGAAGGACGGCGCACCGGGGCGTCACGTCTTCTTCCTCCTGTCGGACGCGGGAGAGCAGGCCCGCGTCCTCGCCGAGTACGCCGCGAGGGAGCTGCACCGGGAAGGCACGCGGGCCGCCATCCTCCACCCCGACGACGAGGGCCTCGCCACGGCCGCGCGCGCGGCACGGGCCCGGCTCCAGGCACGAGGCTGGAAACAGGTGGAGCCGCGGCGCTACGCCCGGGGTGCATTCAATCCCGCGGTGGCCGAGGAGCTGAAGCGGAAGGGAACGCGGGTGGTGCTGTTCCTCGGCAATGACGCGGAGCTGGCCGCGCTGCTGGAGAAGGCGCGGACCCTCGGCTGGGCGCCCTACGTGCTGCTGCCCGGAAACCTCTCCTCCCGGGCGGCGGTGCGAGCGCCCGCGCTCTTCCAGGGGCGCATCTTCCTCGCCTACCCCACCCTGCCCTCGGACGAGCAGCCCCGCGCCCGCGAGGCCTTCGCCCGGCTGCGCGCGAGCACGCCCACCGCGGAGGGCTACCGGATGGCCCAGGTCTCCGCGTACACCGCCGCCACGCTGCTCACCGAGGGACTGCGCCGCTCCGGCAGACAGGTGAGCAGGAAGAAGCTGCTCGGCCACCTGGAGGGGCTGTATGCCTTCGAGACGGGGCTCGTGCCTCCCTTGAGCTACGGGCCCAACCGGCGCGTGGGCGCTCGGGGCGCCTACGTCGTCACGGTGGACCTCGCGACGCGGAGCTTCCGTCCGGTCACCGGGTGGATGGACCTCGGCGATGAGGACTGAGTACCCCTGAATCGTACACACCCTCGGGAGCGATACGCCCTCGGCCGGGGCGTGCGCATCCTCCAGCGGAAGTGCTGTCCTTGTCCGGGAGAGGAATCATGTTCCGTATGCCGAAGCAGCACTGGAAGCGGTCCGCCCTCGTGGTGTGTGGTGCCCTTTTCGGTCTCGCGCCGCTGGTGTATGCGCAAGACCCGTCCGAGGAAGATCCCCAGGGCCGGGAGGTCCGCGCCAGGCCCGAGGGCAACGTCCACACCTCCTCCGAGCGGCAGGCGAAACGGAGCATGCCGAAGGCCGCGCTGGTGGGCAACCAGCTCTTCCTGAGCTGCATGCTGGACTTCCCCAGCCAGGTGAGGCGCTTCGCCGTCACCTGCCCGGGCACCCGGCACATCGACGTGAAGCTCGCCGACTGCTGCGACGCGGGGGACCACTGGCAGGTGACGGTGCGCTCGTGGGATCCCAAGCCCAATGTAGCGGTCGCGAGCGCCTCGGGCGCGAACGGCGAATTCAGCATGCCCGCGCGCGTCTTCACCTACCACAGAACCCGGGACATGAACGCGCTCATCGAGTGCAGCTACCTGCACGGCCGCAACCTCTTCCCGGCCGAAGCCGACATCCTCGTGGAGACACCGGGAGCGCCCTGCACCGTGCGGGAGCTGGGGTTCTCGAGCGAGGCGGACCTCGGCCGGTGAGGCCGGGCTACCTGCCGCCCGAGGTCATGCGCCGCATCTGCTCGGTGTACTCGGCCATGGTGCCCAGGCCCACGGCCGCGCGGCGCGCGTCCACGTTCGCCTCGTCCTCGATGGGGCGGGGCACCAGCTTGCCCTCCACCTCGTGGAACTGGGTGCCGTAGCGCTGCGGCTTGCCCTCGGCCACCAGCACCCGGTCCGTCAGGTAGGCCAGGGCCTTCGCATCGCCCTCGCCCGCCGCCACCGACTTCTCCAGCAACGGCAGGCACTGCCGCTGGAAGGCCACGTCCAGGTCCGCGTGCTGCACGAGCAGCCATGCCGCCTTCGCGCCCCGCTCACTCACCAACGACTTCGTGGGCCAGCCCACCTGCGCGACGATCTCCTTCATCCGCGCGGTGTTCTTGATGTCGATGGCCTTCATCCGCTCGTTGGCCGCCGTGTCCTTGAACCGCGCCGCGCCCGCCGCGCGCCGGGCGGCCTGGTCCTCCTCCATCATGCGCAGCAGCTCGTCGCGCAGCTGCGGATTCTGGGCCTGCATGAGCTTCGCCTCGTTGGCGGCGGCCTTCTCGGCGATGCGGGCGAAGGCGGGCTCCTCGCGCAGCGAGGCCAGGTCCTCGTCCTGCTTCAGGGGCCCGGGCTCGGCGAAGCCGGCGTCCACGGCGCGCTCGAGCCACGTGAAGGCCTCGTCCTTCTGGCCCGCGAGGGCCGCGGCACAGGCCGCGTTGTAGCTCGTGTACTCGGTGCGCACGCCCTGCTCCCAGGCCTGCCGGTAGAGTGGGAGCGACTCGGTG
The DNA here is from genome assembly GCF_057119385.1 of Archangium sp. Classification (NCBI taxonomy): domain Bacteria; kingdom Pseudomonadati; phylum Myxococcota; class Myxococcia; order Myxococcales; family Archangiaceae; genus Archangium; species Archangium sp. Next base: position 42,604 of record NZ_DBNGVP010000095.1, read on the forward strand.
CTCTTGCCACTCTGGAGCAGCGCGTCCGCCTGCATCGCCAGCGCGCGAGCCTCGGGCGTGGGCGCCGGGGCCGCGGCGGGCGCGGTGGCCGCGGCGGGCGCGGGCGTCTCGGTGGGGGCGGCCGTATGGGCGCAGGCCGACAGCAGGCTCAGGGCGGCGAGCCGCACGATGAGGCGATTCATTCAGTCTTCTCCCGTGGGGATGGAGACCGGCGGGATGCCGGCCGTGGGGGGGCGCGGATGCTAGCGGAGGACCCGGACATGCCCTCCTGATTGGACTCCAGGCAGGCAGCCAACACTCCCGAGAACGGAGCGGCTTCCGGTATTTATTGGACTTCCAAGGAGATCGACCGGGACAGCTCTGTCCGTTAGAGTCGCGAGCCATGAATTTCGTGAGCCGGAAGCTGTGGATCGTCGGAGGAATGAGCCTGGCGCTGGGCGCGTGTGCGGGGAGGAACGTAGCGCCGGTCCAGAAGTACAGCCTCGGAGTGGCGCGTGCGGACTACCGCGACTACACGGGCGCCAAGGCGAACATCTGTGACGCGGAGCCCCGCTGGCTGACGGACGAGCTGAGCGCGGTGAACGGCCTGATGACGCGCTTCCTGTCCGAGACGGAGCAGGTGAAGAACCCGCAGTCGGTGGACTACGCGCGCTCGGTGGAGCTGCTGAAGGAAGCGGCGGGCTCGCTGGAGAAGGTGATGAAGGTGCACCAGAACAACCTCCAGGCGGTGCAGAAGTGCGGCTTCGCGAAGAGCGGGGCCTTCCCGGACATGACGAAGCGCGGCACGGAGCTGCTGGAGCAGTCGCGGGCGCGGCTGGCCGAGGGCGGCCAGTTGCTCGCCCTGGAGGAGGTGCAGCGCAAGTGGAAGGAGGAGGCGCCGCGGCGGGAGCAGGCGGCTCGCCAGGAGTGGTGCGCGAAGAACCCCGAGGTGGGCAGCACCGACCTGTACTACGCGCGCAAGCACGCCGATGGCCGCACCGAGTGGTTCTTCTGTGACGGGCACATCGTGCAGTCCGCGGCCAACGGGGGCGAGCCCACGCTGGTGTCTCCCGAGGGGCTGAGCGCGAAGGAGCGCCGCAAGGTGAAGCCGCCGCGCTACCTCGAGGCGGCCGCGGGCTACCCGGTGGAGGAGATGGACAAGCAGCCGGCGAGCGTCGCGGACGCGGCGGCTCCGGCGCCCGCTCCGGCTCCCGCCCAGGGCACGGCCGCGGGCGGGAACTGAGCACCCGCGCTACGGCGCGTACGTCACCACCAGGTGGTTGGCGGTGAGCACCATCCCGCGCGGCGCGCCGCCGCTCGGGAGGGTGAGGTCGAAGGTGAAGGGCAGGCGCAGCACCCGCTCGTTCAGGGCATTGCGCAGCATGCCCTCCGACTGGCTGCTGGAGTGGGCCTTGAGCTTCGTGCGCGAGGCATGGGCCCGGGCCATCAGCGCGTTGTCGCTGCCCATGGACAGCTCCACCACGAGGTCCGCCACCACACCGGCGGCCACGCCCGATTGGAACTTGCGGACCTCGGCCTGGTAGGCCTTGGGGACGCTGCCGTTGTAGCGGATGTTGTCGCCGCGCAGCTCGGCCCGGCAGGTGAGCGTGTTGAGCGGGCCGAAGCGCACGTCGGAGATGCGCTCGATGACGACCTCGCCCAGGAGCCGCTGGTCGAAGGTGCGGGCGGGCATCCGCATGGGCAGCAGCTGCGCGGCCATCTGCTCCAGGGCCGCGGGCGAGTAGTACATGGAGAAGGAGCGCCCCGCCTTGCCGGGCGAGCGCAGCCCCTCGGTGTAGCGCGAGACGGACTGGAGGGCCTTGTCCAGTTGCTGCTGCTCCTCGGTGAGGAGCCGGTTGTCCTGCTCCGCCGAGCGCAGCCGCGCGGCGGCACTCGTGCCACAACCGGCGCCCAGGGCGGCCCACACCACCAGGAGGCCCAGCGACAGCGCCCTCATGGCCCCACCACCCTGCAGGTGCCCTGGGACACGCGCCACTCCCCCGCCTTGCGAGGCGCGGAGAAGGTGGCCGTCATGCTGTAGGGCTGGCCACGCAGCTGGAAGCGGGCGTGGACGGCACCCGATTGGGGCAGCCCCGGCACCTGCGCACTGGCCGGAGCCACCCCGGCACAGGCCAGGTTGTTGAGGCCGGCGGCACTCTCCGCCTGCGCCATCACCTGGTAGGACTGCTGGAGCTCGGCCCTCTTGCGCTCCAGCTCGGCCCGGAGCTCCGCGTTGCGCGCCTCCAGCTCATTCGCGCGCCGCTCCGTGGCCGAGCCCGAGGACGCCCGGGCACCACTCCTGCTCGAAGCACACCCGGCCGCGCACAGCGCGAGCACGGGCAACCAACACCAGCGGGACATGTTCATGGTCCCACCAGGGTACCACCACCGCCTACCCGCCCAGCCGCGACAGGCGCTCGGCGAGCCGTGCATCGCCCCCCGCCTCCAGCGCGCGCAGCAGGGCCGGCAGGGAGCTGCCACCCGAGGCCAGGTGCCCCTCCACGTGCGGGCGCAGCTCGCTCCAGCGCGTCTCCCAGCCCTCGCCCGAGGCACGGGGCCTCGCCTCCAGCAGCGAGCCCAGGCGCAGCGCCAGCTCGGGCTCGCCGAGCACCTCGGCCTGACGGGACAGCACGCCGATGGCCGCCTGGGCCGGTGTCCCCGAGGCAGCCTTCTTCCACTGCTCCAGCGCCCGGACGAAGGCCGCGGCATCCAGCTCGGCCAGCAGCTCCAGGGCCACCCACAGCGGCAGCCGCGGCTCGCCCCTGGGCGCCACCACCTTGCCCATCAACGACGTGAACACCGCGCCGAGGGCGGCATGGCTGGCCGGATCCACGCCTCCCAGGGCCCGGAGCGCGCGCCGCGCCCGGCGGGCCTGGAGCGACACCTTCCAGCTGCGTCCTCCCACCCGCGTGTCGAGCGCCGTGAGCGCCTCGGCGGCCTCCTTCACCTGCTCGGCGGACGGCTTGCCCCCGCGCACCCGGGGCGGCAGCGAGAGCTTCGGAGCGGCGGCGGCGGCGCCCTTGGCGCCCTTGGGCGCGGGCGCGGACTCGGAGGACACCTCGTGGTAGCCCTCGCGCAGCTTCTCGGCCACCTTGCGCTCGTACTCGCGCCGGGCGCCCGCCTCGTCGTCGAACTCCTTCTCCTTGCGCTGCCCGTCGGTGCCCAGCCGGCCATACACCACGATGAAGGTGTTGCCCTGGACCTCGGCCATCCAGAACTTCGCGCTGGTGCCTTCCACGAACTCGAACCTGCGCATGGTGCTGCCCCTCCCGTACCCGGTGTGCGGATGCGGAGCCGGACGCTACTACGAAGCGGTCCCCCCCGGCGTGCCTGGAGCGCTAGCATTCCCCCCATGATTCGTTCAGCGACCCCCGCGGATGTCCCCTCCATCGCCCGGCTGATCCGGGCCCTGGCCGAGTACGAGAAGCTCTCCCACGAGGTCGTCCTGCGCGAGGAGGACCTGCACCAGCACCTCTTCGGCGAGCGGCCCTATGCCGAGGTGGTCCTGGCCGAGGATGGCGGGCAGGTGGTGGGCTTCGCCCTCTTCTTCCACAACTACTCCACCTTCCTCTCCAAGCCGGGCCTCTACCTGGAAGACCTCTTCGTCCTGCCCGAGCAGCGCGGCCGGGGGCACGGCAAGCGCCTGTTGTCGCACCTGGCGAAGCTCGCGGTGGAGCGGGGCTGTGGGCGCTTCGAGTGGTCCGTGCTGGACTGGAACACCCCGTCCATCGAGTTCTACAAGTCCTTCGGCGCGGTGCCGATGAACGACTGGACGGTGTTCCGCGTCACGGGCGAGTCGCTGGAGCGGCTCGCGCGGGCGTGACATTCTGCGTGGGAGCTGCGTGGTAGCGAGGCCGCATGACGTCCTTCGATGACAAAGAGCGCCGCACGCTCGTGAACGACGAGCGCCGCACGCTCGTGCCCGAGGAGCCCCGGCGCACGGTCGTGATGGACGACCGGCGCACGGTGAACATCGGCACGAGGGACGCACCAGGGTCTTCCGCGGGTACCCGACCCCTTGGGGTACCTGACGGGACACCTGGTGGGGCCCCGGGCGAGGCCCCCACGCTCGGCCGGGGCACGCCCCTGGACCGGTACGTGGTGTTGGATCCGCTGGGTGAAGGCGGCATGGGCATGGTGTACGCCGCCTACGACTCGGTGCTGGACCGGAAGGTGGCGCTGAAGCTGCTGCCGCCGGGAGAGGTGGACGGCGGCCCCGAGGTGTCCTCGGGACGGGCGCGGCTGTTGCGCGAGGCGCAGGCCATGGCCCGGCTGTCACACCCCAACGTGGTGGCCATCTACGACGTGCACCAGCACGAGTCCCAGGTCTTCATGGCCATGGAGCTGGTGGACGGCCAGACGCTGCTGCAGTGGGAGCGGGAGAAGCCGAGGACGTGGCGGGAGCTGCTCACGGCCTACCTGTCCGCGGGCCGGGGACTGGCCGCCGCGCACGCCGCGGGGCTGGTGCACCGGGACTTCAAGCCCACCAACGTGCTGGTGGGCAAGGACGGCCGCGTCCGGGTGACGGACTTCGGCCTGGCGCGTCCGCACAACGCCCCTCCGGAGCAGGCCGCCGACGCCGCTCCGGACACCAGCCCGGTGAAGGCGCACAGCCTGCTGGAGCTGAACCTGACGCAGCGGGGCGCGGTGCTGGGCACGCCGGCCTACATGGCGCCGGAGCAGTTCCGGGGCGCCACGGCGGACGCGCGGAGTGATCAATTCTCCTTCGCCGTGTCGCTGTGGGAGGCGCTCTACGGCGTGCGCCCCTTCGAGGGCACGTCCCCGGGCGAGCGCCGGGAGAACGTGCTGGCCGGGCGCATCCACGCGCCGCCGCCCTACTCCAAGGTGCCGCCGTGGGTGAACCGCGCCCTGCTGCGCGCGTTGAACACGGCACCGGAGGCGCGCTACCCGTCGCTGGACGCGCTGCTGGCCGTGCTGGAGAGGGACCCGGCGCGGGTGCGCCGCCGCGCGCTGGCCATCACGGCGTTGGGGCTGCTGGTGACGGGCTCGGCGGTGCTGGCGTGGACGACCTGGCAGCAGCGCCAGGCGCAGCTGTGCACGGGAGGCGCGGCGAAGCTGGTGGGCATCTGGGACGCGCCGCGCAAGGCGGCCATCGAGAAGGCCTTCTTCGCCACGGGCCGGGACTATGCGCGCGACACGTGGGTGCGCGTGCGCGAGGCGCTCGACGCGTACACGCGCGAGTGGCAGGAGATGCACCACGACACGTGCGCGGCCACCCGCATCCGGGGCGAGCAGTCCGAGGACGTCATGTCCTTGCGCATGGCGTGCCTGGAGGGACGGCGGCAGGAGCTGGCCGCGCTCAGCGAGGTCTTCGCCGACGCCGACGAGACGGTGGTGGAGAAGGCCATCTTCGCCACCAGCTCGCTGCGGCGGCTGTGGGGCTGCGCGGACGTGGAGGCGCTCATGTCCGAGGTGAAGCCGCCCGAGGACGCGAATACGCGCCGCGCGGTGGAGACGGTCCGCGCGCAACTGGCCCGCGTCAAGGCGCTCAACACGGCCGGCAAGCTCCCGGAGTCGCTGGAGCTGGCCACGGAGGTGGCGAAGAAGGCGCCCACGCTGGGGTACTCGCCCGTGCACGCCGAGGCGCTCTTCACGCAGGCGTGGGTGCAGATCCTCGCCGCGGAGAACCAGGGTGTGCCCCCGCTGCTCACCGAGGCGCTGTGGCTGGCGCACGCCTCCCGGCACGACACCATCGTCGCCGCGGCGGCGGTGCGGCTGATGGGCTACTACGCCCAGCGGGGCCCGGAGGAAGAGGCGAAGCACTGGCAGGCCTTCGCGCTGGCCTCGCTGGACCGGCTGGGGGAGAACGGGGAGCTGCGGGCCATCTACCACAACAACCGGGGCATGGCCTTCTACGCGCAGGGCAACTTCGCGGAGGCGTACGAGTCCTTCGACAAGGCCTTCGCGCTGGCGGAGCAGACGCTGGGCCCGGCGCACTCGACGACGCTGCGCTACGCCACCAACTCGCTGGCGGCGCTGGGCAACCTGGACCGCATGGACGAGTCGCTGCGGGCCCTGGAGTCGCTCGTGTCCGTGGGAGAGCAGAACCTGGGCCCGCTGCATCCGTTCCTCGTGCAGCCGATGATGAACCTGTCGAGCACGTACGTGATGCAGGGGCGGCTGGCGGACGCGCGCCGCATCCTCGACCGGGTGCGGGAGATCGTGAAGCGGGCCTTCCGGCCGAACTCGGAGGAGTGGGCGCACTACCACCTGTCGGCGGGCGAGCTGGACAGCGAGCAGGGCCGGGACGCCGAGGCGCTGGAGCACTACCAGGAAGCGGCGCGCCTGTACGGGACGCTCACGGGCCCGGAGAGCGCGGACGCACTGCAATCGCTGGTGCGGGTGGCCGAGGCGCAGATGGCGCTGGAGCGGCTGGGGCAGGCGCGGCAGACATTCCAGCAGGTGCTGGAGCTGACGAAGAAGGATCCGCAGCAGCAGGAGCACATCTACACGCAGGCGTTGAACGGACTGGCGGCGCTGCACACGGTGAGGGGCCAGCATGACAAGGCCCTGAAGCTGCACCAGCAGGTGTTGGAGCTGCGCGAGCGGTTCCTGGGAGCCGATCACTTCAACACGTTGCTCATCCGGATGGACGTGGCCAACAGCCTGTTGGAGATGGGGCAGGCGGCGAAGGCACTCGCGCTGTTCGAGCAGGTGCGGGTGCTCTTCGAGAAGACGACGGAGCTGGATTCACCGGTGGGGGCGCTGCTGCTGGCGGGCACGGGCGAGGCGCTGCGCAAGCTGGGCAGGACGGGCGAGGCCATTCCGCTGCTGGAGCGGGCGCTGGTGATCGTCGGGAACCACAAGGGGCGTCCGGAGTACCAGGCGTTGGTGCAATCCGCGCTGGCGCGGGCGTTGTGGAACACGGGGCAGCAGCTGGAGCGGGTGCAGAAGCTGGCGGCGGCGGCGCGGGCGATCTACGCGCGGACACCCATCCTGCGAGCGAACGAGCTGGCGCAGCTGGACGCGGTGCTGAAGCGGTACGAGCCGAAGACACCGCCCCTGGGAGCCATGGCGCAACCCACGGCGCCGTGAAGCGGGGGTGAGGGCCGTCACCCACGCATCCACCCCCACCCACGCATCCACCCCTCTCCCCTCGGGAGAGGGACGGGGTGAGGGTATCAGGGCCCCAGGTTGAGCCCGTGCTCCCGAGCGCCTACACCTTGACCACCTGGCGCAGATCCGCCGTCGGAGCGAACGCCGGCGGGCGGCGATGCTTGGAGGCCTGCTCGTAGGCGAACGCGAGCCGCAGGAGCACGGGCTCGCTCCAGGCGCGGCCGATGAACGACAGGCCCACGGGCAGTCCGGCCACATACCCAGCGGGGACGGTGATGCTCGGGTAACCCGCGACAGCGGCGGGCGAGGAGCTGCTGCCGAGCCAGTGGTCGCCATTCACCAGGTCGATGAGCCCGGGAGGAGCCTGGGTGGGAGCGACGAGCGCATCGAGCTTGTGCTTGGCCATGACGGCATCGATGCCCTGCTCACGCGACAACTTCCGGCAGGCGGCGAGGGCCTTGAGGTACTTCTTGTCGGTGAGGGGCCCCTTCTCCTGGGCCTGGAGGAACAGCTCCTGGCCGAACCAGGGGAGCTCGGTGTCGCGGTGCTCCTCGTTGAAGCGGATGAGGTCCGCGAGCGTCTTGAGCCGGGTCCTCTCCCCGAGCCCGGCGAGGTAGGCCTCGATGTCGGCCTTGAACTCGTAGAGCAGCACCTCCATCTCCGGCTCATCCGTCTTCGAGGCGGTGGGGATATGGGCCTCGTCGACGATGACGGCACCCTGGGCCTTCATGAGCTCGAGGGCCTGCGCGACGAGCGCATCGGTGGCGGGGTGATAACCGAAGAAACGCTCGCGCGGCACACCGATGCGAGCCCCCTTCAGCCCATGGGGGTCGAGGAAGCGCGTGTAGTCCGCGTGCGCGTGGCCCTTGCTCGAAGCCGTGACCGCATCAGTGGGGTCGATACCGGCGAGGACGCCCAGAAGCGCGGCGGCATCCGCCACGGAGCGGGCCATGGGGCCGGCGGTGTCCTGGCTGTGCGAGAGCGGAATGATGCCCGAGCGGCTCACGAGCCCGAGCGTGGGCTTGAGCCCGACGAGCGAGCTCGCCGCGGACGGAGAGACGATGGAGCCATCGGTCTCGGTGCCGACGGACACGGCGCAGAAGTTGGCGGCGGTGGCGGCGCCGGAGCCCGAGCTGGAGCCCGAGGGCGTGCGGTCGAGGGCGTAGGGATTGCGGCACTGGCCGCCGCGCCCGCTCCACCCGCTGGAGGAGTGCGTGGAGCGGAAGTTGGCCCACTCGCTGAGGTTCGTCTTGCCGAGGATGACGGCACCCGCGGCGCGCAGCCGCTCCACCACGAAGGCATCGCGGGAAGGGACGGCGCCCACGAGCGCGAGGGAGCCGGCGGTGGTCTGCATCTTGTCGGCGGTCCCGATGTTGTCCTTGATGAGGACCGGAATGCCGTGCAGCGGACCGCGAGGCCCCTTCGCCTTGCGCTCCTCATCGAGCGCGGTGGCGATGGCGAGCGCATCCGGATTCAGCTCGATGACGGACTTGAGCGGGAGCTCTCCCTCGCGGTCCAGCGATTGGATGCGGGCGAGGTAGCGCTCGGCGAGGCCCTGCGCGGTGTACCGGCCCGACTGCATGGCGGCCTGGAGCTCGGAGACGGTGGCCTCCTCGAGCTCGAAGGAGCCGGCGCGCGGCGCGGAAGCGGGCGCGGGCGCGGCGTTGCCGGGAGAGGGCTGTGCATGGACATCCAGGGCGGCCAGCGTGCTGGCGGCGGCGGCGCCACCGAGGAACGTCCGGCGGCTCAGGCCCTGGGAGTTTCCGGGGGAAGGAATGGGCTTCTTCATGGAGGGCGCTCAGTACAACAGCGGACGCGGCCGGCCACAACCCGGACCCCTTCACCCCTGGCTCCTGCACCCCACGCACCTTCCGTGCGAGACTCGGGAGGGTGAGCACTCCGACTCCAGACGCCTGGTGCCCGCGTTGCCGAGATACGACCCTGCGCCGGATGCGGACGCGGCACGGGACATTGGGGTTCTGCCAGGGGTGCAAGGGGCACCATGTGACGCGGGAGGCAGGTGACTTCCTGGCGCCGCTCCTCGCCCGGCTGGCGAAGCGCCTCACCGAGGCCGCCGGAGAGGGGCGCTGTGCCCAGGGAGTCCACCTGCTGGCGGACGAGCAGGAGCATTGCTACGTGTGCCCGATGCCCTCGCTGCGCTGTCCGGACTGTACCTCCCGGATGGTGCCGCTCGAGGTCCACGGACAGACGGTGGACATCTGCACCCGCTGTCCGGGCATGTGGCTGGATGCGAACGAGCTGACGGCCCTGCGGAGCGCCCATCAGGGACAGCTCTCCGCACCAGGCGGGTCCCAGGTCCTCGCCGGGTCCCGTCCGGAAGAGTCAGGGACCTTGCTGGGAACGGTGGGAGAGGTCGCGGGCGATGGCGTGCTCTACGTCATCATCGAGGCGATCTGCTCCCTGTTCTGACCGGCCGCGCGGCGTACCAACGGGTCCGACCATCGGACCAGTTGCTCCCCATCGCGGCCGGAGCCTCCCCTCCGAGCTCAGAGCGCCGTCAGGTCGTAGTACTCCGCCGACGACTGGTCGTGGTTGCTCACGCCGCCCACGACGAGCACCGTGCCGTTGCCGAGCAGGGTCGCGGTGTGCTGGTAGCGGTCCACGCTCATGGCGGCCGTCACGCTCCACCTGCCCATGGCCGGGTCATACAGCTCGGACGAGGTCAGGATGCCCGTGGCCGGGTGGTAGCCACCGGCGATGAGCACGCGGCCATCCGGAAGCACGTTGGCGGTATGGAACCGGCGCGGCGAGCCCATGCCGCCCGTGGCTGACCAGTTGCCGGTGGCGGGGTCATACAGCTCGGCGGACGCGCTCGGCGCCACGCCGGTGCCCGAGCCGCCCGCGACCAGCACCTTGCCGCCCGGCAACAGGGTGGCGGTGTGCGAGGCGCGGCCCGTGGCCATCGTCCCCACGCTCGTCCACTTCCCGGTGGCCGGGTCATACAGCTCCGCGGAGGCGATGAGTCCATCGGAGGCATCGCTGCCCCCCGTCACCAGCACCTTGCCGCCGGGCAGCAGCGTCAGGGTGTGGAAGGCCCGAGCCGTGTTCAGGCTTCCAGTAGAGGACCAGGTGTTGGTGGCCGGGTCATACAGCTCGGCCGAGGCCAGCGTGGCGCTGTCGTACTCACCCGCGCGGCCACCGGCCACGAGCACCTTGCCGCCAGGCAGCAGGACGGCGGCGTGGTGGTAGCGCTGGGTGTTGAGAATTCCCGCGGGCGTCCACCTGCCCAGGGCGGGCACGTACAGCTCGGCGGTGGCGTTGGTGATGGGGCACACGCCGCCGCCCGCGATGAGCACCCGGCCATCCCGCAGCTTCGTGGCCGTATGGCCCCGGTGCGAGCCCAGCGTGCTTCCCGTGACGGACCAGGATCGGGCCTCCGGGTTGTAGACCTCCGCCGTGGTGTTGAAGCCACCGGCCACCAGCACCCGGCCATCGTCCAGCAGCGTGGCGGTGTGCAGCAGCCGTGGCAGGGCCATGCTGCCCGTCGGAATCCAACCGCCGCCCCGGTCCTCGCACGAGCCGGAGGCACCCGGAACGACCGTGACCGTCCGCGTCGCGCTGCCCACGTTGCCGGCCCCATCCTTCGCCGAGTACGTGAGGGTGTACGTGCCCGGCATGCGGGTGTTGATGGAGCCGGACACGGTCACCGCGGAGGACAGGACCCCGGAGCACGAGTCGATGGCCACCGCACCCGGCTCGACGTAGGGCGTGCGGCACTCGAGCGTCTCCGAGGCATACCCCACCAGCGACACGGCCGGCGGCGTGGCGTCGACGACGGTCACCGTCCCCGCGCAGCTCGACAGCAGGCCCGCGGGGTCCAGACAGGTCAACCCCACGAGGTACGAGCCCAGCCCCAGGGAGCCGACGAGCCCCTGGGTGCACTGCAGCGAATCCCCATCTGGGTCGTACGAGCCGTCATTCACGGAGGGTACGGTGGCGCTGCAGGTGGGGCCGGCCTGGAGCGTCACGTCCTTGCACTTCGCCACCGGTGCACGGTTGACGGCCACGGACCGGCAGGACGCGCTGCACGCACCGGTGCCGTTGGCCGCGCCGGTATCGCACTGCTCGCCCGGATCCAACGTGCCATCTCCGCACCAGTGCAGGCGGCACACGGACGAGCAGGCCGTGCCCGGCATGCCGTTGCCGAGGCCGGTGTCACACTCCTCGGGGTACTGCACCACGCCATCGCCGCAGCGCACGGGGACGGCACCGCGGGCCAGGATGTAGGGCACCCCGTGCGAGCCATCCGCGAAGTCCAGCGAGCCCGGCAGACGCGCGCCGTACACCGGGTCCCTCGCGATGACGAGCGGGGTGAAGTTGGCGGCCGGGAAGGAATCGAAGGCCTCGTGCACCGAGCAGGCCCAGCGGGACAGCAGCGTGTCCGTCAGGCCCGACAGGGCCGGGTGCGAGGCCACCATGTGGGCGTCGTCGTAGCAACCCACCCCCGTCACGGTGAAGGAGCCAAAGGGCTCCAGCACCGGCACCGGCGTCCGAGGATCCGTGTCGTGGTAGTAGCAGCTCAGGTTGATATAGGCGCCCGTCCTGCCCTCCTGCGCGGTGGCGAACTGGACGGCGTTCTTCGTGACCTGATCCTTGAAGTGGTACACGGGATCCGTGCCCACGATGATGACGTTGCCGTCCACCACGGGGCCCCAGATGCCGCGGGTCTTCGAGGCCGCGGAGATCAACCCGAGGCTGCCAGCACACGTGGCATCCCCCAGGATGATGGCGCGATAGCCCGCGAAGTCCGCCGAGCCCTTCGCGGCCCACGCGGCATCGGAGACGACGTCCACCGTGTAGCCCAGGCTCCGCGCGGCCACCGCCTCCACGCTGTTGGAGCCCCCCGTCACCGACGCCGCCAGGATGAGCACCTTGTGGGTGCTGCCGAGCCCCTGGGGACGCGTGCTCACGTCCGCCGGCATCTCACCGCCACCACAGCCCACGAGCCACCACACGCCCAGGGCCATCAGCATCCGGGAGCACAGACCGCTCCAGGTCTTCGGGGGGATTTCAGACCGCATGGGTTACCTCGGGGGGTTCGCACGCACCGCTCCCAGACACCCGGAGCAGGCGAGCGGCGCCTTTGTACACCAGCGATCGGGGTGGACGGACAGGGGGGGCCCGCCACCGCTTCACGAGCAGAGACGGAATCCCCGCGAGGCCCGGCAATCAGCGAGGCCCGAAGCCTCCGCTGGCACTCTCGGGCACCGGGCAGGCGGCACCGGGCGCACGGCTTGTTCGCCTCCAGACAGATGCTCAGCTTTCCGGGGCGATGAAGACTTCACAGATGATTCCGGCCTGGGTCGTGTTGCTGCTCACCCCGATGATGGCGCTCGCGCAGATGGGTCCCCCGGGGGACAGCCAGAAGGTGGATCAGTATGTCACCCACAGCCCGGCGCTCTGGTACTGGGTGGCGATGACCGTGGTGGCGGCGGCGGCCTTCGCGGTCGTCTCCTTCCGCCTGTCCAGGCACAAGCAGCCGCCCCACCGTCCGAGCACGCCCTGACGCGGACTAGCGCGCGTCCGCGGCCGTCTTCGTCTCGCCCTGCTTGCCCGCGGGGAGATCCGGGATGAGGAGGATCTCGATGCGGCGGTTGCGGGCGCGGCCCTTGGCGTTGGCGTTGCTGGCCACGGGCTTCGTGTCCGCATGGCCCGCGGCCACCAGCTTGCCCGGGGGAACACTGGCCTTCTCGCCGAGGAAGCGCACCACGTTCACCGCGCGCGCCACCGACAGCTCCCAGTTCGTCGGGTAGGTGGCCGCCAGCCGCTGCGAGGGCGGCGCGTCATCCGTGTGGCCCGACACGAGGATGGAGCGGTTCTCCACCTTGGACAGCACCGTGCCCAGCCGCGCCAGCACCTCGCCGCCGCGCGGCGACAGGCTCGCCTCGCCCGAGTCGAAGAGGATCTTGTCCACCAGGTCCACCTGGATGCGGCCCTCGCCCTGCGACAGGCGGATCTCCCCATCGGCGATCTCCGCCTTCAGCTTCTGCTCGATGTCCTCATAGGTGGCCTTGAGGCGGGCGAGCTCGGCGTCCTTCTCCTGCACCGCCAGCTGGAGCTGCTCGCGCTCGGTGGACAGGCGCGTGCGCTCGTCCTCGAGCGCCGTGAGCTTCTGGTCCTTCGCCGCGAGCTGCTGCGACAGCTGCGCCTCCAGCGCCTTGCGCGCCTGCTCGGTGCTCACCGTCCGCGCACGGGCCTCCGCGGCCGACTTCTCCGCCGCCTCCGCGCGCTCCTTCTGCATCGAATACGCGCCGTAACCGAGGTAGCCCGCCACACCGGCCAGCAGCGCCACCACCGCCGTCACCAGCCACGGGAGCCAGGCCTTCGAACCGCCCTCCTTGTTCTGGGGGGCCATTCCCTTCGCGAACACCGTCTTGTCGGAATCTCCAGGCATGGCGCGCAAGCTAGAGGCCCCGCCCGGTGCGCCTCAAGGCGTTGCAGGTACGCGCAGGTATCTGGAGGTGCAACGTTGCACCGATGGCGGAGCGCGAGTCCCGCTCCACGCCGTCCGGTTACAGCCCGGGTCGCGAAGTTTCAGGCCAGCGAGCCGCTCGGGGTGCTCAGCGCGTCGATGAGCTCACGCGCCGACACCGGGTGCCCCTGCCCTTCCGGCGTGAAGAAGATGCCCACGGGCATGCCCTCCTCCTCGAGCTGGGGCAGCACGTTCTCCAGCAGCTCCTGGAGCTTGATGGCGCGAGGCTGGAAGCCGGACCACAGCCGGGTGGCGCACATGGCGGCGAACTCGGGCGTGGGCCAGAGCGGCAGCACGTCCCGCCCGGAGTCGTCGAGCGCGAGCGCCCAGCCCTCGCCATCGAGCCCCCAGACCTCGCCGGACTCGGCCACGCGCTGGAGGAAGTACGCATAGCGGCGGGCCGCGGGCAACCGCAGCACGGCCTGCATCCGATCCTGGCTCTGCTCACTTTCCATGGGTCCTCCCAATGCTCGAAGGATGGTGGGCCGGTCCGACATGGGGCACGCCATCGGTCAACTGGCCCGCGAGCGCGGCCACCTCCTCGGCGCAGCCCCAGGAGAGTGTCACGCCCGCACCACCATGTCCGTAGTTGTGGAGGACGTGACGTCCCTCCACCTGCTCCAGCTCGAGGCGCACGGCGGGCCGTCCGGGCCGCAGCCCCACGAGGTGCTGCAACACGTGGAGGCGGGTGCCCGCGGGCAGCAGCCGCGCCGCGCGCGCGAGGATGGCCTCGGCCTGCGAGGGGTCCGGCGCCAGGGAAGCGCTCCCCTTCACGGAGGTGCCGCCGAGGATGCAGTCGTCGATGCGGGGAATGAGGTACGTCATGCCCCGCGCCTCGTCCTGCTCGTCGAGGAGGAAGCGCTCGAGGGGGAGCGGCGCCACGCGGAGCACCTCGCCGCGGATCGGGTAGAGCGACGCGTCACCCAGGAGGGTGCGCGACCCGAGGCCGGTGCAATTGACGACCAGCGGAGCCACCGCCCAGGCCTCGTCGAGCGAGCGCACCTCGCGCTGGACGATGGAGCCCCCGAGCCGGCGGAAGCGCGCCAGGAGGTACGGGAGGTAGCGCCGCATGTCGATGACGGGGGCCTCGAAGACGAAACCGTCGACGAAGCCCGGGAGCAGCTCGGACGCGGTGGCGTGGCGGAAGCCGGGCACGCTGGAGGCCCACCACGGATCGGGAGCGGGCCAGAGCAGCAGCTCCGTGCCGAGGACGCGCCGCACACCGGTCTCGGGGTGCGCGGCGAGGACGCACAGCTCCTCGAGGGTGCGGGCGCCCCAGGCGGTGACACGCTCCTGGGGGAAGGCGAGGTACGGGTACCAGACGGCCGCCGCGATATCGGACGTGGTGTGGGGAGGCAGCTCGCGCGCCCAAATCTCCACCGCGTGCCCGGCTTCGAGAAGCCGGACACCGCAGGACAGGCCAGAGACTCCACAGCCAAGGATGACGACGCGCATGGGAGACCGGGGGGACAACCCCATGTTCTATGCGGACGAGGCTGGTGAAGTGAATGCCCCCCCCACTGAATCCCGGAACCGGGGCGGTGCGGCTATCCTCCGGGAGCGATGCCTCCACTCATCAGCCTGTTGACGGACTTCGGCGTGAAGGACACCTACGTGGGCCAGATGAAGGCGGCACTACTCCGGGTATGTCCGGGGGCGAGCCTCGTGGACCTGACGCACGAGGTGCCCGCACAGGACGTGAGGGGCGGAGCCTTCCTGCTGTGGAGCGCGGTGGAGGCCTTTCCCGAGGGCTCGCTGCACCTGGCGGTGGTGGATCCAGGAGTGGGCTCGACACGGCGCGCCGTGGCGGCGAGGACGCGGCGGGGAGACGTGCTGGTGGGGCCGGACAACGGACTGCTGGTGCCGGCGCTGGAGCAGCTCGGGGGACTGGCGGCGGCGGTGGAGCTGACGGAGTCCGCGTACTGGGGCCCGAGGCAGTCGAGGACATTTCACGGGCGGGATGTGTTCGCGCCGGTGGTGGGGCACCTGGCGGCGGGCGTCCCACTGGAGAAGCTCGGCCGGGAGCTGAAGGACCTGGAGCGGCCGATCTCATTCCCGAAGCCGGGGGAGGAGGACGGATGCCCGGTGGGCGAGGTGGTGCACGTGGACACCTACGGCAACCTCATCACGAACCTGCCGGGGGCGGTGTTGCCGGCGCGCTTCCGGGTGCACGTGGGGAGCACGATCATCGAGGACGCGCCGCACGCGCACTACCAGGCAGTGCCAGCGGGGAAACCCCTCTCCCTGGTGGGGAGCGCGGGATTGCTGGAGGTCTCGGTGAGGGACGGCAGCGCGGCGAAGGAATTGGAGACAGGCCGGGGAGCGCGAGTGCGCATCGAGCCGCGTTGAAGCAAGCCCCCTGAGAGCCCACGGTGGAACGCCCCCTCTCCCTCCGGGAGAGGGTCAGGGTGAGGGTGCCTGCTTCCCACCGTTCATCCCCGTGCCCAGGCTTCCCCCCAGGGGAATGCCCGCGATGAGCACGGAGCGGCCGAAACGAAAGGCCCCAGGCTGGGCCAGAGCGAGCATCTACACGGTGGGCCACTCGACGCGCTCGGCGGAGGAGCTGGTGGAGCTGCTCCAGGCGCACGGAATCCAGACGCTGGTGGACATCCGCACGGTGCCGCGCTCGCGGACGAATCCGCAGTTCAACCAGGACACGCTGCCGCGGACGCTCGCGAAGGCGGACATCCGGTACGTGCACCTGCCGAGGCTCGGAGGGCTGAGGCGCACGAGCAAGGACTCGCCCAACACGGCGTGGCGCAACACCAGCTTCCGAGGCTACGCGGACTACATGCAGACGGACGAGTTCGCACGGGGACTCGAGGAGCTACGAGAACTGACGCCAGACGGCCCCCTTGCGCTCATGTGCGCCGAGGCGGTGCGCTGGAGGTGCCACCGCTCGCTGGTGGCGGACGCGCTGTACGCGCGGGGCGTGGAGGCGCGGCACATCACCAGCCGCACCCGCGCCGAGCCGCACAAGCTCACGCCCTTCGCGGTGCTCCACGGCAGACAAGTGCTCTATCCGGGAGACCGGGAAGAGGAGCATCGACGCTCCTCCTCCAGCCCTTCGTCGGTGTAACGGAAGAGCGACCTGGCCGGAAGCCATCGGCGGCGTCTTCGATTCCCGCCGCCTCCACACTCAGAAGCTCAGCAATCCCGAGGGGTTGCTGGGCTTTTTCTTTGCCCTCGTTTCCGCATGTGCCCTCAGTGTGCCCCTTCGGCGCTTCTGGCCGGAGCAGCTTGGAGCTGGGGCACAGGAAGGTCGAGCTGCTGCACGGCGCTCGCCCGTACCTCAGGGGACAGGTGCGCGTAGCGCTCCGTCATCTCAATGGTAGCGTGCCCCATCAGTTCCTGGAGCGCCTGTGTCGCCGGGACGGGCCAGAGCTGCGACGGCGTGGACGGAGACGGCTGCCACGAGGGCATCGTCCAGTGCCATGGCGCCTGCTCCGACACCACGGGGACACAGGTCGAGGTCTGCGGCGATGGTCTGGACAACGACTGCAATGGCACCATCGACGACCGTTGCACCATTTGCGGCGACGGCGTGTGCGACGCGGGGGAGGACGGCATCTGCAACGCCGACTGCCAGCCGTGCGGTGACGGGTTCTGCAACTGGAACGAGCGCTGTGCGGAGGACTACGACTACTGTGGGGATAGGGACTGCTTGGCCCACGAGTATGGATACTGCTCGACGGACTGCGGCTCCTGAGTTCCCGGCCCCCGGTCCGTGGTCCGAGTCCATGGCCGGGCGTTGAAACAGGGCGTCAGGCGAAGGTCTGGCGCCCCGTGGTCTTCATGTCGCCGAAGCGAGCCTCAGAACGCCTTGGAGCTCTTCTTGCTCTGCTTCTCGGCCTCTGCCTTCTTGTTCGCTTCGAACTCAGCATCCATGGCGTGCTTCGCGGCGGGAACCGAGAAGGTCAGGAAGGTCGTGGTGGAGGGCCAGCCACGGGAGACGGTGATGATCACTCCATCCTGCCGCGACCAAGTATGCACCACCTTCCCGAGGCCGATGTCCCCTTGCTTGGAGGTCGGTGCTCCGTACTTCGCCTGGACCATGGAGGAGATCCGACCGACCTGCTCGGTGTCCAGGGAGGAGGGGAACTCGTACTCGAAGACCGCCAACCGACCCGTGGCGGAGACGTAGCCCACCCGGAGCTTCTCGGCGCCATCGATCAGACCCTTGGCCGAGTAGAGGTCGTACCAATAGGCGTCGTCCTCGCGCTCTGACACCGCGCCTTCCTTCTTGGCGGCAACCCGCATGGCCTGCCGCGTGGCGGAGGTGAGCACCACATCGAAGACGGTCGTGGGCGAGGCCGCCTCGCGCGGCTTGTCCTGGGCTCCCCCCTGCTCCCACTCTTTGAGGTACTTGCACGACGGGGTGACCCCGCCCTTACAGGCCTTCTCAAAGAGTGCGAAGGCGCGGCGCTTGTCCTTAGGCACGCCGCGGCCATCCGCGAGGTGATTGCCGAAATTGTGGCATGCCATGACAGACCCGTCCTCGCACGCCTTCTCATAGAGTGCGATGGCGCGGCGCTCGTCCTTGGGCATGCCGCGGCCATCCGCGAGGAGGCGGCCGAGATCGTTGCAAGCCGGGACAAACCCGTCCTTGCACGCCTTCTCGTGGAGGACGGCGGCGCGGCGCTCGTCCTTGGGTACGCCAAGGCCCTCCGAGAGGAAGACGCCGAGGTAGCTGCAAGACGGGACATGCCCGCCCCCGCACGCCTTCTCGAGCAGGACGGTGGCGCGGCGCTCGTCCTTGGGCACGCCGGTGCCATGCGCGTATTGCAGGCCAAGGTTGCTGCAACCCGTGGAGGAGCCGCCCTCACAAGCCTTCTCGTGGAGGACGACGGCGCGGCCCTCGTCCTTGGGCACACCACGGCCAACCAGATAGGACAGACCGAGGTTGTTGCAAGCCATGGCGAACCCGCCCTCACAAGCCTTCTCGTAGAGGACGACAGCGCGGCCCTCGTCCTTGGGCACGCCAATGCCCTTCTCGTAGTGCACGCCGAGACCGTTGCAAGCCATGGCGAACCCGCCCTCACAAGCCTTCTCGTAGAGGACGACGGCGCGGCGCTCGTCCTTGGGTACGCCAAGGCCATCCGCGAGTTGATCGCCGAGCGCGCTGCAAGCCGGAGCATTTCCGCCCTCGCACGCCTTCTCGAACAGCACCGCAGCACGGCGCATGTCTCGAGCGACCCCCTGTCCCTTCATGTGGAGCAGGCCAAGCTCATGGCACGCCGAGACACTCCCGCCCTCGCACGCCTTCTCGTGGATGGCGGCGGTGCGGCGCTCGTCCGGGCGAGCGCCACTGTCTGCCTGGGAGTGCTCGGCGCTGCCGGGTTTCAACTGGGCGGACGAGACCCCCTGTTGTGCCATGGCACATGGACCCAACAACCCGAGGACCACGCACAGTTCCCTGCTTCGCCGAGCCACGATTCCCATCCATCCAGACATGACAGCCCCTTTCATGTGTGGACGGGACCCTCCAGCGCCGCGGCCACATGGCCCAAAATCATACATTCCGGGAAACAGACAGCGCCAGAACCGTAGGCACGCTGCCCAGGCCGCGCTCCCCTCAGGTGTATGGCAGGGGCCTGGACCTCTTGGCTGGCGAGACTGGGGAACTCGGGCCGCTTGCGTCGGTGAGCGGGTTGACCCTGTGGGGCCGCATGTGCCCCCAGTGTGCCCCGCCAGCGGGGAAAGGGGCGGAACACGAGGGAACGGGGTGGGACGGGTCGGGATGACGAACCCCAGGAGAATCAAGGCAATAGCGGGTAACAGCGCGTCCTGCTTAGGGTTTTCCATCGCCTTGTTCACGGGTTCGATTCCCGCCGCCTCCAGATGGAGCAACAGGCACCGAGTCGGCCACGTGTTACGGAGAGTCGTGTGAGCCCGCGTTTGTACCGAGGATGCCGGTGAGTGGCTCCGCACGCTCGTCGATACCGTGGCAACCTGGAGCCGCGCGCAGACCACGGAGCTGCTCGCCGCCGGTACGCCCTGAGCCGCTCTGGCGCAACACCATGCCTGCTGGGCGTACGTTCAGGCGCGGCGCTTTGGAGTCCGTGGAGAGAGCGCCGCGTCGACTTCGCGCAGCGCGGCGGCGAGCCCCGGGAGCTTCGGATTCAGGCTGCATGCCGCCTCCAGCTTCTCCTTGGCGAGGTGGGCGCGCCCCTCGGCCCTGAGCTTGCCCAGCCCGAGCCATAGGAAGGCCCGGGCCGGGTCGCGGAGCTGAAGGTAGTGCTCGTGCAGCGCCAGGTAGGGCGCGGGCCGCTCGGGGGCCGCCCGGATCTGGGCCTCGAGGAAGCGCGCCGGATTCTTCTGTTCCGGAGGACTCGAAGTGCAGCACCTGCTCGTCGCCGCGTTTCGCGTCCCACGCGGGAACTGGCTCGAAGCCGGGGACGGAGAAGCTCTCGCTGATGCGCGTCTGGAGTTTCATGGGAGACAACCGTGTAGGCACACGCGATGCTGCCACTAATTGTCGAGCGCGCCCGCGAGGATCCACGAGCGGATCTGCGTGAGCTCTCCCGGGTTGAGATCGAAATAGTCGGAATCGCCCATGGGCATCCGGCGGCCGCACGCATCGCCGCTGATGCGCGTCACCAGCAGGGACTCGTCGGGGCGGCCGGGCGTGACCCGGGGGCCCGCGGCACACTGCCCCACCCCCGCCGCCATCAGCGAGGCATGCGACTTGCCCGCCTGCAGGTTCAGCCCCTCGGAGCCATGCTCGTTGTGGCAGTCCGAGCACTTCGCGCTCCAGATGGGCTCGATATCCCGGGCATACAAGGGAACGCCCACCTCCACGTTCACCGAACGTGTCTCCGAACGGGAGCCATCGGACACGGTGACCTTCAGGGTATAGGCGGCGGGCTTGTCGAGCTCCCCCGAGCGCCACTCGGCGGAGGCCTGGTTCGGGCGGGTGAAGGTCCCCGCTCCGCCCGGCTCCGTCGTCCAGGAATAGGTGAGCGGATCCCCATCCGGATCCCTCGCGGAGATGTAGACGGGGAGCACCTTGCCCGCGACGAGCCCCTGGGTGTCCACGCTGATGGCCGCGTCCACGATGGGCGCCTGGTTGAGGGCGGGGACGTTCACCACGGTGACCGACACCGTGCCCTGCGCCGAGCCCCCCTTCCCGTCCGAGACCGTCACCTTCAGCACGAAGGTCGTGTTGCTGGAGATGAACGGCGCGGTCCACGAGGCGGTGGAGCTGCTCCCCTCGGCGAACGTCCCCAGGGGCGAGAACGGGCTCTGGGTCCAGGAATAGGTGAGCGTGTCGCCATCGGGATCCGTGGCCGTCACCGAGAGGCTCGCGGTGGAGCCCTCATTGAGGGTCGTCTGCGTCGAGGCCACCGGTCCGAGCGTGGGGGCGCGGTTGGGCGGCAGGACGGTGAAGGAGATGGGGGCGGAGACGGTGCTGTTGCCCGCGGCGTCCTGGGCCTTCACGGTGAGCTGGTGGCTCCCCGGGGGTGTGCTGGACGCGTCCCAGGTGCACGAGAACGTCGAACCGGAGCTCCGCGCGGTGGCGTCCACGCACGCCGACGCGCCAGAGACGAGGAACTCCACCCGGGCCACCGTGCCCGAGTTGTCCTCGGCGGTGGCCCGGAGGACCCGCGAGCCCGAGACGCCCTCTCCCGCCGTCACGCCCTCCACCACCCGGACATTCACCGGCGCAACGGAATCCGCATCCCCCCCACACCCCATCATCCCCAAGACAAGACATCCCACGACGAGCCGAAGTGCTTTCATGGGACGACTATCGCATGCCCGGCAGGACTGGCTCGGGCATGTCTCGGGATGGGCAAGCGTCGCGCGCAGGGTATTCACGCCACACCGCCCTGCTGGGTCCGGCGCAGCAGCAGCAATCCAGCCACCGTCACGAAGGCCAGGGCGGACAGCGCGAGCGACACGTGGGGGTTGGTCAGGCTCCCCAGGAGACCCACGGTCACGCCGCTGAACGCCCGCAGGCCGGAGGCCGACATGCTGAAGAGCCCCAGCACGCGGCCTCGGATGGCGTCCGGCGCGTTCAGCTGCACGAGCGCCTGGGTCATGCTGCTGAAGGAGAGCTCGAGGAATCCGGCCAGGAACAGCACGCAGATGGCCGCCGGATACCAGCGCATGAACGAGAACGTGAAGAGCGAGCAGCCCCACAGGAAGGCGAGCTTCATCGCGGAAGCGGGCGCCATCCGCAGCCAGTTGCCGCGCGTCTCGAGCAGGATGCCCGCGAGCAGCGCTCCGGCCGCATCCGCTCCCAGCAGGAGCGTATAGGTCAGGCCGGGGTCCCCATGGCCCAGGTCATGGGCGAAGCCCGGCATCTGCGCATGGTAGCTGTTGCCGATGAAGAAGGAGGCCGCCCCCGCCAGCAACACCATGGCCGCGACCACGGGTATCCCGCGCACGTCGCGAAGGGTCTGGACGATGTCGGCGAAGCCCCGGACGGCCCGCCTCGCGCCTGGCGCCGCCCCGCGGAAGTGCCGGCCATACGGTGCGCGCACCAGCCAGAGCAGGAGGGGCAGATAGAACACCGTGTTGATGAAGATGCCCCAGGTCGGCCCGAACAACCGCATGACGAGGCTGCCCACGCCAGGGCCCACCAGGAAACCGAGGTACCGGGCCGTCGCGTTCAGGCGCACCGCGCTGGCCAGGTGGCTCGGGCCCACGATGTCGTAGAGCAACATCTGGCTGGAGGTGCCCCAGAGCACGCCCGCGCAGCCGTGGAGGGTGAGGAGGAGCATCGCGTGCCGCACCCGCAAGGTGTCCGTGACGAAGAAGTATCCCCACCCCACGGAGGCGGTGATGAAGAGCACCATGCCGGCCTGGATGAGGCGCCTGGAATCGAACCGGTCATTGAGCGCGCCCACCGGCACCGAGAACATCAAGAAGGGCAGCCAGTGGGACACCACCGCGAACCCACCCAGCGCCGGTGAGTGGAACTTCTGGAACGCCACCCAGTAGCTGATCACGTGCTCGATGTTGTCGGCCATCATCGCCAACAGGAACGTGATGAGGAAGGTCCGGAAGCCCGGGGCGCGGAGCGCGCTCGATTCAGCGGGGGCGGTGGCCACGGTGGAGGTCATGGAGGTTCGCGCACGGGCGGGGGGAGACCCACCATACCTCAGCAGGAAAGCGCCCCCCCGCCGCATCAACGGTGGCTACATGGAAGGCGAGGCGCCTGGCCCGTGTGCAGCGGAGCGAGCGGGCGCCCGTGGCTGGGATGACCGGGGGCCGTGCTAGTGTTTTCGGAGAATGCCGATCAAGACCCGCCGCTGGTGCGTGCCCGGGGAGCCCGATGACGGACTGCGCATCCTGATCTGCCGCTTCCGTCCTCGCGCGCTCCCCAAGGCCAAGGAGACGTGGGACGTGTGGATGAAGGACCTGGGTCCCAGTCCGCCGCTGCTCGCCGCCTTCCAGGGCAAGGGCCAGACGCCCATCTCGCTCGACGAGTACCGCGAGCGCTACGTGCGCGAGATGGAGTCCCAGCGGGACACCATCGCGGAGCTCGCGGCCCGCGTGGACCGGGGAGAGACGCTCACGCTGATGTGCTCCAAGGACTGCATCATCGACAAGGCGTGCCACCGCACCCTCCTCGCCGAGCTCATCGAGGCCGCCCGGGCGAAGTGAGCCCCCGCGCGCTCCGCGTCACGCCACCCGCACGCCACGCCACGAATCCCCATGAACACTCGCCCACGCCCTTCCCGCTCCCTCGCGCTCCTGATGTGTCTGGGAGTCGCGTCCAATGCCTGCTCGAAAGACGCCGAGACGCCTCCGCCCCGTCCCGCGGGACGCCCACTCCAGGTCGCCCGGGACGCGGACATCGCCAAGGCAGACAGCCTCACGGGTTTCCGGACCGCGTATGAACAGGCCTACCGGCTCACGCCGGATGCACGCTTCACCCGCGCGCTCGCCCTCCTCGAGCAGCTCCTCACCGGACAGCCCGCGCCCAAGGTGGAGGCACGCTTCCAGGAAGGCCAGTGGCACCTCCTGAGCAACGGCACCGAGGTGGGCTCGCTGCCCGAGTTCCCCGACTTCCCCCAGGCCCTCGCGCTGCTCGAGGCCCGGGCCCGTCAGCTCGGCACGGAGAAGCTCGACCTCCAGAAGGGCGCGGACACCGCCACGCCCACGCCGCCCTCCCCTCCCCCGAAGAAGAAGCCCGCCCCCAAGTCCGGCAAGCGCGGCTCCCGGCGGATGAAGAAGCTCGCCCAGCAGGTGGCGGGAAACGTCTCCGGCGACACGCTCCCGCTCGGACGGGCGGCGATCGACGTGCTGCACCAGCACGACCGGGACTGGGCGGCTGGCAAGCGGAGTGTGTCCTCGGTGCGGGAGGGAACCCGGGCCCTGGTGTCGCTCGCCTTCCAACTGGTGGACCTGACCGGGACGGCCGATGAGGTCCCCGCCCGCGCCCTGGCGCACCTGGCCCTGGCGCGCGTCGTCACGGGCGAGCCCCTCACTCAGGAGCAGGCGTTGCTCGCCAGTGCCCTCGGCCATGACCGGGCGGCGCGCCAGCTCGCGGAGACGCTCTCCGCCGGCTCGCCCGTGCGCCTCTACTTCCTGCGGGAGGATGCCCGGCTCGAGTCCCTCGCCAGGGAGCAGCAGGGGCTGGCCTGGTACCTGTGGCTGCGCCGGGCGTCGGAAGTGGGCCTCACGGAGCGCTCGCGCCGGTTGAGCAAGATCGAGCTCGACCCGCACACCGCCATCCACGAGCTCACCGCCCTGCTACACGGCAGAGAGTTCGATCTGGATCGCACCCTGGGCATGAGCCTCCCGCCGCTCGTGCTGCGCGAGATGGCCGCGGCCACCGGGCGGACCGACGCGGAGGAGCGCGCGCCCGCCAGGAAGGGGGCCCGCAAGACGAAGGGCCAGGAGATGGAGCGCCTGTTGAAGCAGCTTCACGAGCGCTTCAACCTCCTGCAGCGGGGCATCCTCCCCGCCTTCGAGGAGCAGCTCGCCCTGGTGGGCAACACCGAGGGCTTCTTCCTCGATGCCGGAACGGAGCGCGCCTACTTCCAGGGGCTCTTCTTCTCCGCGCAGTACCGCCTGGGGCTGCACCTCCTCGACTCGTTCGCCTCGGCCGAGGCCGCCGGCGCGTTCTCGAAGAGTCTCGGGAGCGGCGGTACGCCCGCGGGCAAGGAGTTCCAGGAGTGGATGTCGCGGCTCGTCGCCGCCGGGTCCGGCCAGCGCGTGGAGGCCTCGCTCATGCAGTCCCTCACGGAGCTGAAGAGCTTCGGCACCGCCCCCCTCCTCCGCGTGTACGAGGAGCTCCTGGACGCCGCCGATTGGATGGACCCGGCGCTCTCGTCGATGGCCCGGCGCATCGCCGCCCGGATGGACTCGCGGCCAGAGCACCGCTTCTTCCTGGCGCAGATCGCCCGGGGCACCCTGTACGACATCGTGCTCTCGGAGAAGCTCTACCGCGCCACCTTCGAGGCCACGGAGGGGGTCAAGAGCGGGGCCTGGGTGGCCTGGCTCGACCGGGACTCCGCGAAGCTGCAAGCGCTGCTGGACTCGCCCCACACCTACGGAAGCATCCGGCAGCAGGTGCTCGCGCATCTGCTGGAGTCCCAGCCGGTGCCGCCCGAGGCCCTGATGACGAAGCTCGCTCCCTTGCTGGCCACGCACGGGGACGAGTGGACCTTCACCTCGGGCTGCGTGGAGCTGCTCGAGAAGCACGGACGCTACGGCGAGGCCCGCGGGGTGGTGGAGCAGTGGCTGGCGCAGCACCCGAATCCGGGAGGGTTCCAGGGCATCAACGCCCGCACGACGCTCGCCCGGATGTACCAGCTCGAGGGCAACGCCCAGGCCGGGTGGACGGCGATGGAGCCGGCCCTGGAGAGCTACCAGTTCGGTGCCATGCGGCAGGCGGCGCTGCTGTCCCTGGACCTCGGAGAGGAGAAGCGGGCCCTCTCGCTGGCGGAGGCCGCGGCCGGCCGCTACCCGGGGCCGAAGAGCCTGACCCTGATGGCCGAGGTGCTGTGGCGCACCGGTGAGCTCGAGGCAGCGGCCGGACTCCTGGCGTCCCCCCAGCGCTCCCTGCGGGGCATCGACTGGCGCTGGAGCATTGGCGCTCGCTTCGCCGCCGTCTTCGGCAAACGTCCGGTGAAGGAGGGGCTGGAGGCGTTCAAGGCGCTCCAGAAGAAGGGCATCGGGGCCATGGAGCTGAGCCAGCTCGCGCTCGAGGTGAATCGCGCGGGCAACCCCGAGCTCGCCTTCGAGCTGCAATCGCGGATCGACGCCCCGGGTCTCCAGAAGCTGGAGATGATCATGGACGCGTACCGCTACCTGAAGAAGTGGAAGTCGGAGAAGGACGCGGTGGCGTGGCTGCGCACCCGGGTGCCGAAGAACCTGCTCGAGCCGCTGAGCATGTTCGCCTTCCGGGAGAAGGAGGACGGGGTGCTCTGGGACGTCATCCCCCTCGCGGAGGGCACGGCGGAGACGACGGACTACGTCTGGCTCACGCGAGCGGCCGCGAGCACCCGCGCGAGGGACACGGACGCGGCGCACCAGGCCGCGCTGCGCAAGCGCTTCGAGGTGGACCGCCCCGGCTTCTACCACCAGGTGGGCCGCCACCTGCTCGGCCTCATCCCCGAGCAGGCCGTCATCGCGGCGGCGGCCACGGCCAGGAACCGCCAGGAGCTGCCCTACTTCCTCGGCCTCGAGGCCCAGGCCGAGGGGCGCTACGAGGACGCGGTGACGTGGTACCGGGCCATCGTCGAGACGAGCAACCCGAAGGTGGGCGAGTACCAGTGGGCCTACGGGGAGCTCATGCGCTTGAAGCAGGCCGAGCTGAGCCTGGCCCTCCTGAAACAGCGCGCACAGTGAAGGCCCGCATGGGCGGGCGAGGACGAGCAGTGAAAGGAGGGCGGGGGCGCACATGGGCTTTTTCCGCCCGACGCAGGTAGGGCAGAATGCGCGCCCTATGGAGCAGCAGGTCCTCGCGATGGATGTGCGGCAACTGGAGAAGTTGAGCGTGCTTCAGGACGAGGACTCGCCCAACCTGGTGGCGGACATGGCCCGTGGGTACCTCGAGCGCACGCCCCAGCGGCTCGTCCGCATGAAGGAGCTGCTGGCCGCGAGGAACGCCCACCAGCTCGCGAGCGAGGCCCACGGCCTGGCGACGAGCAGCGGCATGTTCGGGATGATGCGCGTGCGCCAGCACTGCAAGGCGCTGGAGAACCTCGCGCGCGGCCCCAGCCTGGATGGCGCCGAGGCGCTGCTCGCCCAGATGGAGCAGGCCTACGTGGAGGCCCGGCCCCTGCTGATGATGCAGCTCGGCATCCAGGAGTGACGATGAAGCCCTCGTCCGGGCCGGGCGGACAGCCCGTCATGCTCTCGCTGTTCGTCTTCGCCGTGGCGGCGCTGCTCTTCGGCTCGCCACTGCGCCACCTGTGGCTGCGCGAGGGCGCCTCCTGGTACCAGCCCTTCGCCGTGTGGCTCGGCGTCATCGTGCTCGGCGCCTGGGCCGCGCGCCGGAGCGCGCCATGACGTTCGAGCTGGGCACCCTCGTCATCGCCTCGCTGACGTACCTGCTGGTGCTCTTCCTCATCGCCTACGCCGCCGAGCGCGGGCGCATCCCCTCGCGCATCACCCAGCACCCGCTCGCCTACGCGCTGGCGCTCGGCGTGTACGCCACCTCCTGGTCCTACTTCGGCAGCGTGGGCTACGCCTCGCAGCACGGCTTCCGCTACCTGGCCATCTACCTGGGCGCCACCCTCTCCTGCCTGCTCGTCCCGGTGCTGTGGCGTCCGCTGCTCGAGCTCACCCGGCAGTTGCGGCTCACCTCGCTGGCGGACCTCTTCGCCTTCCGCTACCCGGGCCAGGCCACCGGCACCGCGGTGACGTTGGCGCTGCTGGCCGGCACCCTGCCCTACCTGGCCCTCCAGGTGCGCGCCGTCGTCGAGTCCGCGCGCGTCCTCAGTCCCCCGGCCTCGGCCACCACGGTGGGCCTGGGCTTCTGCGCCATCTCCCTCGTCTTCTCCGTCCTCTTCGGCGCCCGCTACGTCACCCCGCGCGAGCGCCACGAGGGCCTCGCGCTGGCCATCGCCTTCGAGTCCCTGGTGAAGGGGGTGGCGCTGGTGCTCGTGGGCGCCTGGGCGGTGGTCTCCGTCTTCGGCGGCCCGGGAGGCCTCCAGGCCTGGCTGGACGCACACCCCGAGGCCCTGCGCGCCATGCAGCAGCCCGCGCGCGAGCAGTCCTGGGCGCCGATGCTCGTCATCTCCTGCGCCGCCGCCTTCCTCATGCCCCGCCAGTACCACGTGGCCTTCACGGAGAGCCCCGAGCGCGACACCCTCTCCACCGCTGCGTGGGCCTTCCCGCTGCTGCTGCTGTTGATGAACATGGCCGTGCCGCTCGTCCTCTGGGCGGGCCGCGAGCTGGGCCTGCCGGGGCCCGCGGACTTCCACGTGCTCGCCGTGCCCGCGGCCCGGGGGGCGCCCGCACTCGCGATGCTGGCCTTCCTCGGGGGCATCTCCGCCTCCAGCGCCATGGTCATCGTCACCACCCTGGCCATGGCGCCCATGTGCCTCACGCACCTGGTGCTGCCGCTGGGCTACGCGCGCTCGCCGGGCAACCTGTACCGCCGGCTCCTCTGGGCCCGGCGCGTCCTCATCGCCGCCATCATCCTCGCGGGCTACGCCTTCTACGTGCACCTGGACCGGCGCGCCTCGGGGCTGGTGGACCTGGGGCTCGTCGCCTTCGTCGGCGTGGCGCAGTTCATCCCCGGCCTGCTGGGCCTGCTCTTCTGGCCCCGGGCCACGCGCGTGGGCTTCCTCTCGGGCCTCGCCGCCGGCACCACGCTCTGGGCCCTGCTGCTGCTCGTGCCGCTGTGGAGTGGCTTCGGCCTGCCGCCCTGGGCGCGGGAGCTGGAGACGCTCCTGGGCTTCACCCCCGGCGAGCCGTGGAGCTTCGTCACCTTCACCTCCCTCACCCTCAACGCGCTGGCCTTCGTGGGGCTCTCGCTGGCCACGCGCCCCTCGCCCGAGGAGGCCGAGGCGGCGAGGCTGTGCGCGCGCGAGGCGCCCTCGTTGGCCGCGGGCAGCGTGACGGCCGGCTCTCCGGACGAGTTCCGCCGCCAGCTCGCCCCCGTGCTGGGGCCGCAGGCCGCCACCGCCGAGTTGGACCGGGCCCTGCGCGAGCTCGGCCTGTCCGAGGGCGAGCGCCGCCCCGCAGAGCTGCGCCGGTTGAGGGATCAGATTGAGCGCAACCTGTCCGGCCTGCTCGGCCCGGTGCTGGCGCGGCTGGCGGTGAGCGAGGCGCTGCAGGTGGACCCGCGGGCCCGCACGGCGCTGGCCGAACAGTTGCGCTTCGTGGAGGAGCGGCTGCGCGACGCACGGGGCATGACGGGCCCGGTGCGCGAGCTGGAGGCGGTGCGGCGCTACCTGCAGCGCATCCTCGAGGAGCTGCCGGTGGGCGCCTGCGCGCTGGGGCCGGACCAGGACGTGGTCATCTGGAACGAGGCACTGGAGCGGCTGTCCGGCCTGCGCTCGGAGGAGGTGCGGGGCCAGACGCTGGCGCACCTGCCGGAGCCGTGGGGCGGGCTGCTCGCCGGCTTCGCCTCGGGGCCGGACGCGGGCGCCGAGACACAGGTGAGGCTGGACGGGCGGGAGCGCATCCTCCGGCTGCACCGCTCGCTGGCCACGCCCTCGGAGACGCCCCGGGAGGAGCCCGAGCAACTGAAGGGCGCGGTGCTGCTGGTGGAGGACCTGACGGAGCGCAAGGCGATGGACGCGCGGCTGGCGCACCAGGACCGGCTGGCCTCGGTGGGACGAGTGGCCGCGGGCGTGGCGCATGAGATCGGCAACCCGCTGACGGCCATCACCAGCGTGGCGCAGAACCTGCGCTACGAGGAGGACCCGGCGGAGATCCGCGAGCGGGTGCAGCTCATCCTCCAGCAGGCGCGGCGCATCGACGCCATCGTGCGGGCGCTCGTCACCTTCAGCCACGCGGGGGTGACGGGGGGCCACGGCGTGCCCGTCACCCGCGTGCCCCTGGCGCCGCTGCTGACGGAAGCCGCGCAGCTCTCACGCCTGGGCCGCAAGGACGCGGACGTGCGGTGCGTGAGCCACTGCCCCGAGGGCCTGGAGGTGGTGGGCAACACGCAGCGGCTGGAGCAGGTCTTCGTGAACCTCATCACCAACGCCATCGACGCCTCGCCGCGAGGCGGACAGGTGGAGCTGTTCGCCGGAGAGGATGGCGAGCGGGTGCGGGTGCGCGTGGTGGACCAGGGCCACGGGATTCCCCCCGAGCTGGCGCAGCGCATCTTCGAGCCCTTCTTCACCACCAAGCAGCCGGGAGAGGGCACGGGGCTGGGGCTCGCGCTGGTGTCCAGCATCGTCCGGGAGCACGGCGGCACGCTGGAGGTGGACAGTCAGCCCGGAGCCGGCACCACCTTCACCGTGACCCTTCCGAAGGCGATGAGCCAGCGGGCGATGGCATAGTGGGCACCGCGCGCCGCGGCGCCGGAGGCGGCTCGCGCCAGAAGCGCACCACGAACCACAGACACACGACGAAGGCCACCAGGTTGAGGAGCCCCCCGGCACGGGAGGACCTCGGAAAGAGCCTGGGCGGAGGACCCGGGCGCGTCGCGCTGGCCCCGGGCGAGCCCAGCCTCGGCAGCTTCAAGCGCTCGCGCTGGGTCGCCCCCACGTCATGCACCGAGCGCACGGCCTGCCGCGCATAGCGCCACGCGCCCCTGCGCGTATAGCCGTACTCCCCGGGCGCCTCGGGCTTCCACCGGGCATCGCCACTGCGCACCCAGAGATTCACCGAGCGCTCGCTCAGCTCGCGCAGGGCCTCGAGGACCTGACCGGATTGCCACGTGCGCAGGGGAGCCTGGGCCTCGGCCTGGAGCCGTTGCTGGTGGAAGGCCTGGAGCTCCGCCGGGGCCGCGTGCAGCAGGCTCGCCATGGACGAGGCCCCGCCGAACTGGTCCCCCGTGCCGGGAAGATCGTTCGTCGTCACCACCTTGCCGCTGGCGTCCTGGCTCACCAGCACCGTGCGCTCGACGGAGTCCGTGGCGGCTCGCGTGGCCACCACCGCCCCGAGCGTGGTGCCGTCCGGAGAGAGCCACAGGGAGAAATCGGCCTGGGGAGCCTCTCCCGGGGGCACCTTCTGGCAGAAGCCCTCGAAGCGCCAGCCCAGCGCGGCGAAGGCCTCGTGGGTCGCACCGAGGTAGGGCCGGGCCTCCGGTGGCGGCGAGTCCCCCGGCACGGGACGCATGAAGTCATCCACGGCCAGCCGGGCGCTACGCACCTGCCGCCAGGCGATTCTCATCGTCAGCAACTGCCATCCGCCCACGAGCGCCGACAGCAGCACCACCAGGTGCACCGCCACCACGAACACGCCTTCGAGCAATCCCATGACATGCCCCCCTGCCACTCCGATTGCGGCTGCAACAGCTGACGGCAACGTACCAGGACAGGCAGGCGGACCCGCCATGACGCATCTCGTCATCCCACCTGGGAAGTGGACAAGGGACGGGGGCACGGGACTAGCCTGAGGGGCAGGTCTTCCGGGGGTTTCGAGCACCGCATGAGCCGCATCCTGGTCATCGAGGACGAGCCCATCATCCGCACGGAGTTGCGGCGGCTGCTGACTCGCGCGGGGCATGAAGTGTCCGAGGCCGGCGCGGTGCACGAGGCGGAGACGGACTCCGCGCTGGACACGTTCGAGCTCATCCTGAGCGACCTGCGGCTGCCGGGAGCTCCGGGAACGGACGTCATCGCCAAGGCGCCGGGAGTGCCGGTGCTCATCATGACCAGCTACGCCACGGTGCGCTCGGCGGTGGAGGCCATGAAGCTGGGGGCGGTGGACTACATCGCCAAGCCCTTCGATCACGACGAGCTGCTGTTGCAGGTGGAGCGCGTGCTGCGCGAGGGGCGGCTGACGCGGCAGAACGCGGCGCTCAAGCGCGAGGTGGAGCGCGTGTACGCGGTGGGCGGAATCGTGGGCCACTGCGCGGCGATGCGGGACGTGTTCGATCGCATCCGGAAGGTGGCGGCCTCGCCGGCCACGGTGCTGGTGCTGGGCGAGTCGGGCACGGGCAAGGAGCTGGCGGCGCGGGCCATCCACGCGCAGAGCCCGCGGCACGACGGGCCGTTGGTGGCCGTCAACTGCGCCGCCATTCCCGAGAGCCTGTTGGAGTCCGAGCTGTTCGGCCACGAGAAGGGCGCCTTCACGGGAGCGCAGGCGGCGCACGCGGGC
Organism: Archangium sp.; assembly: GCF_057119385.1. NCBI lineage: Bacteria > Pseudomonadati > Myxococcota > Myxococcia > Myxococcales > Archangiaceae > Archangium > Archangium sp. Next base: position 74,342 of record NZ_DBNGVP010000095.1, read on the forward strand.
CTGGTGGAGAGCGCGGATGGAGGCACGCTCTTCCTCGACGAGATTGGCGAGTTGCCCCCACCCGCGCAGGCGCGCCTGTTGCGGATGCTGCAGGACGGAGAGGTGCGGCGGGTGGGCGCCACGCGCTCGCGCAAGGTGGACGCGCGCATCATCGCGGCCACGCACCGGGACTTGCCCAAGCGCGTGCAGGAGGGCTCCTTCCGGCAGGACCTCTACTTCCGCCTGCGCGTGGTGGAGATCAAACTGCCGCCCCTGCGCGAGCGCGGAGAGGACGTGCCGGCGCTCGCGAAGCACCTGCTGGAGAAGGCGTGCCAGCGATTGAACCGGCCGCCCGCGACGTTCTCGCCCGATGCGCTGGTGGCCATCACCTCGCACCCCTGGCCCGGCAACGTGCGCGAGCTGGAGAACGCCATCGAGCGCGCCGTCATCCTCGCGGATGGCCCGGTCATCACGCCCGGACTGCTCTCGCTGGAGCCCGGCGGAAGTAGCGCCTTCGAGACGCACGAGTTGCCGGAGGCGGGGCTGGCCCTCGAGGGCAGCGCCTCCCCGGACTCGCTGGAGGAGTACTTCCGCCGCTTCGTGCTGGAGCACCAGGACAAGCTGGGCGAGACGGAGCTGGCACGCCGGCTGGGCATCAGCCGCAAGGCATTGTGGGAGCGGCGTCAGCGGCTCGGCATTCCACGCACCCGCGCGTGAGCCAGTCATGGCTCCTTCGCACCCACTGCCGGCGACTCATACTCCTCGAACTGCGTACTCAGGTACATCCTCGTCAGGAGGTATCCCTGGATGATGCCCGCCACGAAGAAGTAGACAATGATGGCCTGTGCGAAGGACGTCGCCAGACCTTCGACTTGATCACCCGCTTGCAGTGAGAGCGCCCTGCCGAGCTCGGCGGAGATGTTCCTCACGAACCCGCCAATGGCGTGGAACTCGATCAATCCAACACCCACGAGGGTCTTCGTCAGCCAGTCCGACACGACCTCGATATTGGAATTCGGGCGGTGCGTGCCCCACCGGACCGCATCCAGGGTCACCCTCGGTACACCAAAGAGGAATCCGACGAGTGCGCCGGTGGCAAGACACATCAGGCCCCAGAATCCAGCCGTCTCGGAAGCCCAACGCGAGGCCCAGATGCCCACGAACCCGGCGGTATTCGCCGCGAGCATCACCCCCGCGACCATGAGCGGTGGTCCCGGACGTCGGGGTTCCCGCCGGCGCGTCAACACCGCCTCCAGGGCTTGAGCCGGTCCCATCGCCGCCGACTCCCGCGACCGCCACAGATGCAGGGCGAACAAGACCAGCATGACATTGTTTGGCACGACCGTGACGCGCCAGAGATTGCGCCAGGCCACGCTGCCCGGAATGGCCGAGTCATTGGCCAGGATGTTGTAGACCGCGGGAACAAAGAGCCCCAGCAGCACGAGCGACGCCAGGGCCGCCCACCTGCGAGTACTGGGAAGCAGGATCAAGATTCCAATGACCACCTCGGCCATGCCCGTCGAGATGGCAACGAAGGTCTTGAAGGGAATGAAGTCGGGAATCTGCGCTTCCGCCAGCTCTCGGAAGGCGAAGTGGGTGGAGCCGAAGAACAGCCATTCCACGGAGAGCACGAGAATGGCCACCTGGGACACACGGGGTGTTTCTTGCTCGGGCATGGGGCCACCCTCCGGGATTTCCCAGCGGGGCTCAACACACCCCTCGCATCAACTGTCGGGCATACCATCGGGCACACAGCCCCACCCGAAGTGTGCTCTGTCCAACACGTTCCGGAGCCGGGACGCTCCGTGTTGGTGGGCCATCAACGTCCGCCCGGGTGAAAGACCCGCCCCTGGCACCCCGCGGAAGGCAGGCGTGCTCTCCTGATTCCCGATGTCTCCGGACGCCGGGGAATTCACGGGGGGTCCCTACCCATGCCCATCACGTCGACCATGGAAGCCCGGCTGCATGCGGACAGGCCGTCGCAGCCCTCCCTGCCCTCGGTGTCACGCCGGGGTCTGTGGGCCTGGGTCATGACACGGCTCGATGCGTGCCTCTCGGAGCCGCTGCGCCAGGGCTCTCCCGTGGAGCTCAGCCGGGGCCGGTTGCTGGTGGGCGTCCTTGGCATGCTGCTGCTGTTCGACCTGCACGTCCTCGTCTTCTTCTTCCGGGTGAAGCCGGACCCGTTGCCCTCCAGCCTCGTCGAGCTCACGTGCCTGGTGCTCTTCTCCGCGACGCTCTGGAGGCTGCGCCGGGCCCACTCGCTCCAGGGGCCGGCCCTGCTCCTGTGCTCCCTCGTGACGGCCGCCATCGGCGCCGAGTCCCTGCGGACCGGCTCGCAGGCCGTGGCCGTGAACGTCATGGCCATGCTGGTGCCCATGTTGACCGTGTACCTGGTGGGGGTGCGCTGGGGCTTGTTCTTCACCCTGCTCACCGCCGTGAACATCGGCCTCGTCCACCCGTACTTCTTCCCGCCGCCCAGGAGCACGGCGCTGAACCTCTATTCCGCGCTCTTCCTCCTGTGTGGCTGGCTGGTGAGCTGGATGTTCCTCGCCTCGCGTGACGAGGCGGTCGCGGCGCTCGAGCAGGCGCTGCGGACGCTGCGCGAGAGCGAGGAGAAGCTCCTCAGCCTCGTGGAGAGCACGGATGATCCGGTGTGCTCGCTCGACGTGTGGGGCCGGGTCCTCACCCTCAACCAGGCGGGGACGGACCTGTGCCGCCAGCTCTTCGGAGCGGCCCCCCTCCCGGGCAGCTCCCTCTTCGATGCGCTCCCTCCCGAGCAGCGGTCCGTCTGGAAGGAGCGGACCCGGCGGACGCTCGGCGGGGAGCACATCCGCGTCCAGCTGAAGCTCACGCTGGAGGGCCGGCCCCGGGTGATGGACATCAACCTCAGCCCCCTGCTCGGGGCCGAGCGGCGCCCGGTGGGGATGACGATCTTCGGGCGGGACATCACCGCGCTCAAGGAGGCCGAGGCCCGGCTGGGCGAGCTGCACCGCGGCCTGCTGGACGTGTCACGCCATGCGGGCATGGCGGAGATGGCCAACGGCATCCTCCACAACGTGGGCAACACGCTCAACAGCGTGAGTGTGTCCTCGGGGCTGCTCGTCCATCGGCTGCGGAAGCTGAAGATGTCCGGCGTGGCCCGGGCCTCGGCGCTGCTGCGCGAGCAGGCACAGGACCTGGCCTCCTTCTTCACCCGGGACCCACGGGGCCAGCAGTTCCCCCAGTACCTGGAGGTGCTCTCCCAGCACCTCACCACCGAGCAGGAGGCACTGCTGGCCGAGGCGCGGACGCTCGAGCAGAGCGTGGAGCACATCAAGGCCGTGGTCAGCATGCAGCAGGCCCACGCGCGCGTGACGGGCGTGGAGGAGGTGGTGTCGGTGCCTCAGTTGATCGACGACGCGGTGCGCCTGCACAGCGCGTCCTTCGAGCAGGCGGGCATCCAGGTGCGGACCGACTACGCCTCGCGGCTGCCTCCGGTGAGGGTGGATCGGCACAAGCTGCTGCAGATCCTCGTCAACCTGGTGAGCAACGCCCGGCACGCGGTGCTCGACAGCCGCAAGCCCGACAAACGCATCTGCCTCCGGGTGGAGCGGAGTCCCGAGGGGCGGCTGCGCATCCAGGTGGACGACAACGGCGTGGGAATCCTCGCGGAGAACATGCCGCGCATCTTCACGCAGGGCTTCACCACGAAGGAGGACGGGCATGGCTTCGGCCTGCACATCAGCGCGCTGGCGGCCGAGGAGATGGGCGGCTCGCTCACGTGCGCGAGCGCGGGCCCCGGCCAGGGGGCCACCTTCACCATCGAGCTCCCCTTCCAGGGAGGGGAGCCCCAGGCCTGAGGCCGTCAGCGCGAGCGGCGGCCCGGCTTCTCCGGCACCACCCAGAAGTAGAGGGTGCGCCCATCGGCCTCGATGGGCAATGCGCCCCGGGGCCACGGCCGTTACCGGGTGCTCGGCGGGGCGCCAACGGAGCGGGGGGCGGGTGTTACCCGCGTTACCTCGGGGACGGAGACGTTACCTTTCGAAACGTTCGACGCGGCGTGGCAGGCGCCAAGCGCCCGAGAACATTCATGCTGTGGGCTGGAATGAGCGTTGCTCATGGAGGCCCGCGATGATCTACGCACCCAAGGAAGGCTTCGGCAGGACCGCTCGCATCCAGAGCATGGAGGACTACCAGCGCCTCTACCGCAAGAGCATCGAGCGGCCCGAGGAGTTCTGGGGCGAGATGGCCCAGGCGCTCACCTGGTTCCACCCGCCGGAGATGGTGTTGGACGCGGACCCGGACCAGGTGGACTTCTCCTGGTTCGGCGGAGGCCGGCTCAACGCCTGCTACAACGCGGTGGACCGGCACGTGCGCACGCGGCCCGGCAGGCCCGCCATCATCTGGGCGAAGAACGAGCCGGGGCAGTACGAGCTCATCACCTGGAGGGTCCTGAAGCACAACGTGGGGCGCGTGGCCAACGTGCTCAAGGCGCACGGGGTGAAGAAGGGAGACCGGGTCTGCATCTACCTGCCCATGGTGCCGGAGCTGGCCTACACCATGCTGGCGTGCGCGCGCATCGGCGCGGTGCAGACCAAGGCCATCAGCGACGAGGCGGTGGAGCGCCTCTCGCAGGTGCGGTCCGTGGGACGGGTACTACTGGATTACGGGCCGCGTGGATGACGTGCTCAACGTCTCCGGCCTGCCCAAGACGCGCTCCGGGAAGATCCTCCGCCGCATGCTGCGGAAGATCGCCTGCGGTGAGACGCAGGACCTGGGCGACACCTCCACCCTCGCCGAGCCCACCGTGCTCGACGAGCTGCTCCAACAACAGTCCCAACTGCAGTCCCAGCGCTGCTGACCATCTCCCGAGGAGAACCCCGACCCATGTCCCAGAAAACCAAGGCCGAAGAGCTCGAAGCCCTGGCGGCGACGCGCTGGCGCGTGGCCGCCGTGCTCACCGCGGCCATGCTGATTTCCTATTTCGGTTTCATCCTGCTCGTCGCGTTCGACAAGCCCCTGATGGGCAAGCAGCTCGTCCCGGGGTTGTCGCTCGGCATCCTGCTCGGCGCACTGGTCATCGCCTCGGCCTGGGTGTTCACCGGCATCTACGTGATGTGGGCGAACAACCGCTACGACAAGGCCCTCCACCAGTTCCGCCGCTGAATCAGGAGCCACGCGAATGAATCCCCAACAGGCACAAACCACGATTGGCCAGCCGAACACCACGGCCATCCTCTTCTTCCTGGCCTTCGTGGGCCTCACGCTCGCCATCACGTACTGGGCGGCGCGCAAGACGAAGACGACCTCCGAGTTCTTCGCCGCCGGTGGAGGCGTCACCGGTCTGCAGAACGGCTTCGCGCTCGCCGGTGACTTCATGAGCGCCGCGAGCTTCCTGGGCATCGCCGGCCTGGTGGCGCTCTCCGGCTTCGACGGCCTCATCTACTCGGTGGGCTGGCTGGTGGGCTGGCCGGTGGTGACGTTCCTCATCGCCGAGCCCCTGCGCAACCTGGGCAAGTACACCTTCGCGGACGTGGTGGCCTACCGGCTGAAGCAGACGCCGGTGCGCATCTCCGCCGCGCTGGGCACCCTGACGGTGGTGGCCTTCTACCTCATCGCGCAGATGGTGGGCGCCGGCAACCTCATCCGCATGATGTTCGGCCTGTCCTACGAGGCGGCCGTGATGATCGTGGGCGTGGTGATGATCCTCTACGTGCTCTTCGGCGGGATGATCGCCACCACGTGGGTGCAGATCGTCAAGGCGGTGCTGCTGCTGGGCGGCGCGACGGCGCTGGCGGTGATGGTGCTGGCGAAGTTCGGCTACAGCCCGCTGGCGCTCTTCCAGGAGGCGGTCAACCAGTACGGCCCGGAGGTGCTGGCGCCGGGCAAGCTGGTGACGAACCCGCTGGAGGCGGTGTCGCTGGGCCTGGCGCTGATGTTCGGCACGGCGGGCCTGCCGCACATCCTCATGCGCTTCTACACGGTGCCCAACGCGAAGGCGGCGCGCAGCTCGGTGTTCTACGCCACGGGCCTCATCGGCTACTTCTACCTGGTGACGTTCATCCTCGGCTTCGGCGCGTCGGTGCTGCTGGGCCGCGGGGCGATTACGGGTGTGGACAAGGGCGGCAACATGGCGGCGCCCATGCTGGCCGAGGCGGTGGGTGGAACGCCCTTCCTGGGCTTCATCTCGGCGGTGGCCTTCGCCACGATTCTGGCGGTGGTGGCGGGACTGACGCTGTCGGGCGCGGCGGCGCTGTCGCACGACCTGTGGACGCATGTGGTGCGCAAGGGCAAGTCGCCCGAGCACGAGCAGCTCCGGGTGGCGCGGCTGGCGAGCCTGGGCCTGGGGATTCTCGCCATCCTGCTGGGCATCCTCTTCAAGGGGCAGAACGTGGCCTTCATGGTGGGCCTGGCGTTCGCGATCGCGGCGAGCGCCAACTTCCCGGCGCTGCTGCTGTCCATGTCGTGGAAGGGCTTCACCACGCGAGGGGCGGTGGCCAGCATGGTGACGGGCACGTTGAGCGCGGTGCTGCTCATCTTCCTGTCGCCCACGGTGCAGGTGGACCTGCTGGGCAACAAGGAGGCGATCTTCCCGCTGAAGAACCCGGGCATCATCACCATGCCGCTGTCCTTCCTGGTGGGCTGGTTGGTGTCGCTGCTCTCCCCCGAGCACGAGGCCTCCAGCCGCTACGCCGAGGTGAAGCACCGCATGCACGTGGGCGCCGAGGCGGATGCACCCGAGCATCCGGCCCCCGGCACGACCGCGGCGGCCACGCCCGTGACGACGCCGAGCACGCAGACCACCTGAGCGCCCTGCCCTGCCCTCCCCTGCCCTCCCTCTCCCTCTGGGAGAGGGTCGGGGTGAGGGTCTTCCCTCAAGTGGGCGGAACCACCGCGATGCAATCGATCTCCACCCGCGCGCCCTTGGGCAGGCCCGCCACCTGCACGGTGGTGCGCGCGGGGGGAGTCCCCTGGAAGTAGCGGCCATACACCTCGTTCATCTCGGCGAAATCAGCCATGTCGACGAGGAACACGCCACACCGGACGACGTGGGAGAAGTCCAGGCCACCGGCCGCGAGCACCTCCCGCAGGTTGTCCATGGCCCGAGCCGTCTGGACCTTGACGCTGCCCTGGACGAGCTCGCCGGTGGTGGGGTCGATGGGCGTCTGACCGGAGAGGAAGACCATCCTCCCGAGGCCCACCTCGACGGCCTGCGAGTAGGGACCAATGGCCTTCGGGGCCTTGTCGGAGTGCAGCGTCTTGCGAGCCATGGAGACCTCCAGGAGGGCCTGTCTACCACGCGGCCTCGGAGGGTGGACCGCGTTCAATACAAGACGCCCACGCGTATCCGCCCGTGGGAGGACAGGAGCCCGGGAGCATGCTCGGCGTTCCACCCCCCTGCACCCAGCAAGGAGTCCTGTCATGAGCGTACGCACGATGTTCCTGGCCCTCTCCACCACGGCGCTGCTCGGCTGTGCCAGCACCCCGGCCGCGGGCACGCGGACGGAGGCCCGGAGCGGCGAGACGGAAGCGAAGATGTGCAGCTGCGACCACAAGGCGCAGGAGGGCGCGCAGACCACGGAGGGCCATGCCGCCGGGTGTAGCTGCCCGCACTGCGGACACGCCAGGAGCGGGGAGGCCCAGGGCACGGAGGGCGAGGCGGCCACCTGTGGCTGCGCGCACGAGCACGAGGAGCAGGGCCGCGCCCACCACGAAGGCCACCAGGGCTGAGAGCGAGGCACGCCCCCACGTGGTCCGCACCGAGCACGACGCACTGGAGCTCATCCGCACGAAGCGCATCATCACCGAGGTGCCGGCCCTGGGGATGAGCTCGCTCGTCGAGGCCGTGGCCGGAGGAGAGGTGCACGGCAGCTGGCGCCACCACGCCAAGGGCCGGCTCATGTACCGGCTCGGCCGGATGCTGAGGGCCTCGGACGAGGTGCTCGCGGTGCGGCTGGTGGAGGGCAAGGTGGCCTTCGTGGACCCGGTGCTGTGGGCGGTGGTGTACCGCGTGGCCATGGAGCCCTCGCGCCGCCGCCGCTCGCTGGAGGGGCTGTCCGCCCAGGCCCGCGCCCTGCTGACGGCGGTGGAGCGGGACAAGGAGGTGCGCCTGGAGAAGAACAGCGAGTGGACGAAGGGACGCGAGGCCCTGGAGGAGCGGCTGCTCGTGCACGTCTCCGAGGCGGAGACGGAGGAGGGCCGCCACGTGACCGTCCTGCGCTCCTGGAGGGACTGGGTCTCGCCCACGGTGAAGGAGGCCGCCGAGTCCCTCGGCTATGAGGATGCGCTCGCCCGGCTGCGCGAGGCGTGCGGTGGAGCCCCGGCGGGGCTCGGCCCGTGGGTGCCCTGACTCAGTACATGTCGGGCATGGCGGGCGGCGGGCTGGAGAAGATGGCCGTGGCCGTGCGCAGGGCGGACTCATCGGCCTCGAGCGCCCCGGTGCTCAGGAGGGCCAGGGGCGAGAGGAAGCCGCTGTAGAGCGGAGCGAGCGCCCGGACGTGCAGCTTCACATCCCCATCCCCGCCCGGGCGCACCTCGGCCTCGCCGTTCTCCACCTCGAGCACGAAGCGGCCGCGGTTCTCCGGGAAGAGGTCATCGTCCACCTCCAGGTGCAGGGCCCCCGAGAGCCCGGCCGGGTAGCCACGGGCCTGGAGCGCGGCGGGCACGTCCAGCAGCCGCAGCATCCAATGGAGGAGGTGCTTCACCTCGTACGTCTGCTCGCGCAGCAGGAAGAGCAGAGGGTCCGCCGGTCCGCCGCGCCACACCACCTCCTGGGCCATGGAGCGGTGGTCGCCGAGGAAGCTCAGCAGCCGCCGGCCCGCGGCGGGGGTGAGCGCGACGATGTCGGGGAGGTTCAACTCCTGCCACATGCCCTGGGAGACGACCCGCCGCGTGAGATAGACATAGCCCTCGATACCGGCGCTGCCCTCCACGAGGTAGCCATAGGCGGTCTCCCCCTTGGGATGGGTGACGCGGCTCCAGGTATAGGCCGAGCGGTCGATCCACCCCTGCTGCCGCTGCGCATGGCGGCGGTAGACATCGCGGAGGGCCGGCATGTCGGCCTCCGTCACCGGCCGCAGGGCCAGGGTGCGCTCCTGGAAGTCGAGCCCATGGAGCTGCACGCGGATTTCATGGCGTGAGCCGGCCTGCTCGAAGCCCACGCGCCGGTAGAGCGGCTGGGTGGCGGGGTAGAGGCTGGCGAGGGGAGCGCCCTGGCTTCGCAGCTCCCGGAGGGCCGTGCGCATGAGCCGGGTGGCCGTGCCCTGGCCGCGGCGCTCGGGGGCCACGCCCACGCCGCCGATGCCCACCATGGGCACCCGGCGCCCGTTGAACCACTGCCCCATGGGGATGAGGACGATGGTGGCGGCCACCGAGCCCCCCTCGCGCAGCACGCGCAGCCAGGCCTCTCCGGCCTCGACCTTCTGCTGCCAGCCCCGGGCGTCCTCGGGGGTGAGGGCGAAGGACTGGGCGCGGATGTCCTCCGCCTGGGTGTGCTCCCGCTCGCCCTGGGGCGGGCCAAAGTCCGGCGCCGTCGTGTCCACGCTGTCCTCCCGGAGTCCGAGGCGGCGCAGCCTAGGAGGTGGGCGGGCAGGCGCGCCAGGGCCTCCTCCGCCGCCGCCCCCCGAGCGATCCTCCCCGGGAAACCGTCTTCGCCGCTGGACAACCCGTCTTCCATGGTTACAGGGAGGGCGATCGCGCCCCGCGATGGGCGCCCGGAGGAGACATGTCCGTCGACACCCAGCGGGAAACCCACAAGTTCCAGGCGGAGATCAACCAGCTCCTGAACCTGGTCATCAACTCCCTCTACAGCCACAAGGAGATCTTCCTGCGCGAGCTCGTCTCGAACGCGTCGGACGCGTTGGACAAGCTGCGCTTCCGCTCCGTCACGGAGCCCGAGCTGCTCGAGGGGGCCTCCGAGCTGGAGATCCGCCTGATTCCGGACGCGGAGAAGGGCACGCTGACCATCGAGGACACCGGCATCGGCATGACGCGGGACGAGCTGGTGAAGAACCTGGGCACCATCGCGCACTCGGGCTCGCGCGAGTTCCTGGAGCTGGTGGCGCAGCGGGGCCAGAAGGACGTGAACCTGATTGGCCAGTTCGGCGTGGGCTTCTACAGCGCCTATCTGGTGGCGGACCACGTCGAGGTGGTGAGCCGGGCGGCGGGCAAGAACCCGGCGGCCTGGAAGTGGGCCTCGGACGCGAAGGGCTCCTTCACGGTGGAGCCGGCCGAGCGCGCCACGCGCGGCACCTCCATCACGCTGCACCTGAAGGAGGACCAGAAGGAGTTCCTGGACGAGTGGCGTATGCGCTCGCTGGTGACGCAGTACTCGGACTACGTGAGCCACCCCATCAAGCTCCAGGTGAAGAAGACCACGGGCGAGGGGGACGAGAAGAAGACGGAGACGAAGCTCGAGGTGGTGAACAAGGCGAGCGCGCTGTGGCAGCGCTCGAAGAGTGAGATCACCGACGAGCAGTACCAGGAGTTCTACAAGCACCTGACGCACGACTGGGAGGCGCCGCTGGCGTGGACGCACTTCCGGACCGAGGGCAACCAGGTCTTCACGGGACTGCTCTTCCTGCCGAAGAACCCGCCATTCGACTTGAACACGCCGCAGCAGCGAGGGGTGCGGCTGTTCGTGAAGCGGGTGCTCATCATGGACCGGTGCGAGGAGATGCTGCCGCAGTGGCTGCGCTTCGTGCGGGGCGTGGTGGACTCGGACGACCTGCCGCTGAACGTGTCGCGCGAGCTGCTGCAGGACTCGGCGGTGGTGCAGGCCATCCGCAAGCACGTGACGAAGAAGACGTTGGACATGCTGGAGAAGCTGGCCAAGGACAAGCCGGAGGACTACCGGACGTTCTGGAAGAGCTTCGGCACGGTGCTGAAGGAGGGGCTGGCGATCGAGACCGAGCACCGCGAGAAGCTGGGGGCGCTGGTGCGCTACGAGAGCTCGCGGGAGGAGGGACTCACCTCGCTGGCGGACTACGTGTCGAGGATGAAGGAGGGCCAGAAGGCCATCTATTACATCTTCGGCGAGACGAGGAAGGCGGTGGTGGACTCGCCGCACCTGGAGGCGCTGAAGAAGCGCGGGTACGAAGTGCTGTACATGACGGACCCGGTGGACGAGTGGGCGACGCAGGGGCTGAGGGAGTTCCAGGACAAGCCGCTGGTGTCGGCGATGCACGCGGACCTGAAGCTGGAGGAGACGGAGGAGGAGAAGCGCGAGAAGGAGCAGCGCGCGAAGGGGCTGGGGCCGCTGGCGGACCGGATGAAGGAGGTGCTCAAGGAGCACGTGCGCGAGGTGCGGGTATCGGACCGGCTCACGGACTCGCCGTGCTGCCTGGTGGTGCCCGAGGGCGGCTCGCACGCCTACGTGGAGCGGCTGCTGCGTGAGCGGGGCCGGAGCGTACCGCGCGTGAAGCGGATTCTGGAGGTGAATCCCTCGCACCCCATCGTCGAGCACCTGAAGGCGCTGCAGGAGAAGGAGCCGGCCTCGCCGCAGGTGACGGAGTGGGTGGAGCTGCTCTACGACCAGGCGCTGCTCACCGAGGGCAGCAGCGTGGAGGATCCGAACCGCTTCGCGCGGCGGATGACGGCGCTGATGACGCAGCTGGCGGCGCACTCGCCGGTGAAGGGCACGCACACGCCCGCGGGCGCGGTGGCCGCCGGCCCCGAGACGCCGACGTCGGAGGCGAAGCCCACGGAGGGGGCCGCGGTGGCCGCGGGTCCCGAGACGCCCGTCCGGCCCAACTGAGCAACGGGACGGTGTAGCAAAGCAAAGGGGCGAGGCGAACAAGCCTCGCCCCTTTTTAATCAAGGGATTGCGCCCACTTGCTACGGGAGCAGCACTTGGAGGCCCACGCCACCGGGGCCAATGCTGAGCGAAGCAGAGCCCGGCGCCTTGGTCTCCGACGGCTTATCGATGAACCACAGAGCGGCACCGACTCCGATGAGGCCGACTCCCACCGCGCCGCTCACCAGAGCCTGCGTGCGATTGCGCTCGATGTCACTGCGCAAGCGCGCAACCTCGTCCCTGAGACTGGGGTCCGGAGCAGCACCATTCTCGTAAAACTTCGCGAGCTCATCATGGGCAGTGCCGCCCTGGCTGGCGAAGATGGCGGCCAACACCCCCCCGCCAACCAAGCCCACTCCCGCCGAGGCAATGCCTACCGGCGTCTTCCATGTCCGGACCGCCTTTACCCGCACCGTCGTACGCACCCCACCCGCAGCCGGTTGGAGGGTGTACTCGCCCGCCTCAGCTGGCGTCCACTCAGCGATGTACGTGCCCTTCTCCGTCTCCTTCTCCTTCAGGGTCAGTGCTGTCGAAGCCCCGCCGTCGCTGCGCGCCACCGTGAAGTCCAGCTGCCCTGGAGCGGGCTGTGTACAAGCCTCACGCATTTCCAACCGGGCCTCCACCGCCACCTTCTCCGAAACCTTGAACTCAGCGCCCTGCGCCGGTTTCTGGAGACTCAGCGAGTAGCAGTCCACGCACCCCTTCATCGTGCACAGCTGCTGCTCCTTGCATCCCGGGGAGCACTCCGGAACCACCTTCACCCGCACCGTCGCGCTCAACCCCCCCACCGGGTAGGCCACCTGGATGAGGTAGTCCCCCGCCTTGGTTGGCGTCCACACCGTGCTGAACTTGCCCTTCTCAGCCGCCTCCTTCTGGGCCAGCGTCGTCGACGCCTCATCACCGCCGCGCGCCACCGTGAAGACCAGTTGCTGAGGCTCCGAAGGGTGGTTCTGTACCCCCTTGCGCAGCACCAACAGGGCCTCCACCAACACCTCCCCGCCGGACACCACGCTGTCCTGCGCGGGCTTCTCGATGCGCAACTCCGAGTAGCGCTTCGCGCCAAGCAGATGGGGACGCATCTGCTTGCTCAGCTCTCCAACTGCGATGGGGGTGAAGACCTTCGGGGCGCGTTTCTTGGGATCCTTCGGTGTGGAGAGTTCCTTGTCGCCCGTCAGTTTCTGGCGGTACAGCACCTCCCCCCCAGCACTGACGACAACGCCCTCGATGCTGGTGATCTCCTTCTTGCCGACAGTGAGGGTGACGAGCACGGCCCGGTTGGCGCCGCTGCTTGTAGCCAGCTCGCCGAGACAGCTCTCGCGGTTCTGCTCGCTCACACAGCCCGCCTTCCCCCGAGGCGGCAACATACGCACCTCGTCGGGGGACACCACCTCCGCAACACTGGCCTGCACCGCACTGGCGCACGCCCCTTGGAGGCTCTTGATGTCACTGGGAGTAGGTTTGACGCCCGCCTCCCCTGTGACGATACAGGGATGGAGCACAACGGACTCCGGCTTCGGCTGGCCCCAGGCCAGCGGGGAGAGCAGGAGCGTGATGACGAGCAAAGGGGAAGAGCGAACAGGAATGGAGCGGCTCACGGAGTGGCCCTCATGGATGCTTGAGGCGAGACTGTCACCGGAGTGCGGACCGGGTGGACGGATGGAGGCTGCGTAGACCGCCTCTACCATGCTATCCCCGCGTCTGATTCGTCAAAGGGTTTGGAGGTTACCGTGAAGCTGCGCAAGGTCTTTGGAGCGCTATTAGCGCTGGGGGCGCTCGAGGGTTGCGACATCAAGGGCAGCTGCGAGCAGGACGCAGAGTGCCCCGAGCAGCATTTCTGCCATACCGAAGTGAAGCAGTGCTTTTCTTCCCGCTACTCGGAGCTGAAGATCCTGACGCTGGGGGAGAACGCCGTGGTGGGCGGTGCGCCTGTACAGATCCAGGCCCGGCTAGAATTGGAGTCGGGTGCCAACCCCGTGTACCCGCCGCAACTGAACCTCACGGTGACTCCGGCCAGCGGAGGAACCCCCACCACCGTGACGCTCTCACGCACGGGGGAGGGAACATACAGCGCCGAGTGGACCCCTCCTCCGGGAGAAGGAACGTACACCCTCCAGGTGGCCCATCCCGCGTCGTGGGGGCCGACCCGCTCGGTGCAGGTGACGGTGGATCGCACGGCGCCGGCGTTGGCGGTTCAAGTGCCCGAGGCGCAGCCCGCGACGCCCAAGGACGGCTTCAGCTATGCGGACCCGATGGCGGGCTCCGCATGGGTGAGAGACCAGACCGTGACGGTGCTGGTGGAATCGGATTCAGCGGATATCGATCCGGCGAGCCCGCGAGTGGTGGTCCGGGGGCACAACGGCGGTACGGACGTGACGGACCTCGCGGTGAGGCAGGTGACCCCGTGCACCAAGGCCTACTGCGGCGCGGTGGACGTGCCGCTGTGGCGTCCGGGGCTCGAGGCCTTCCGCGGCACCTTCCAGATCGAACTGGCGGTGAAGGACCGGGTGGGCAACGAGCGCTCGGCCAGCGGGAGCATCCCGGTCACGCGCTGGAAGTGGGCGTTCGATGGGGCGTCCGGGCCCATCGTGAGCACCCCCGCCATCGGTGAAAAGGGGACCGTCTACTTCGGCACCAGCGGCACCAACGGGAAGGTGTTCGCGCTCAACCCCGAGGGCACTCCGAAATGGGAGGCGCCACTCGGTCCGGTGAGCGGCAGCCCAACCGTGGGTCGCGCCCCCGATGGGACCGAGCGCATCTACGTGGGAGCCGCTCCCGCCACTTCTGGGGGGGTCCTGTTCAGCCTGAATGGCATCACCGGCAATACGACTTCGCAGTGTCCAGAGGCGGGCCGGAACCTCGGCTGGGGGCCCATCCGCTCAGGCACCACGCTCTTCGACTCGAGGCTCGGTCCGGGTCTTCCCGCCACCGAAACCGCAATGGCTTTCTCCCATGGGAGCGCGGTGATCATTCTCGGGCCCGACGTCAACCGGTGTGGCAGCCTTGGCTCTTTCGGCACCATGCCTGGATCGAGCGTGCTCTCGAGGGGCCTCGATGTCTACTACAGCGTTGCCTACCCTCAGGATCCGCCGTTCGAACAGTTCATGATCACCGCCCTGAACTTCGAACTCGGAAGCAGTCGTGCTAAGGAAGGCTACTCCGTGCCGGAGCCGCGGGCTCCGGTGACGGGCATGGCCTTCGCGCAGACCGGCACGGAAACCTACCTGTTGACCGCCCAGGGAGAGAACTCGTCGAACTCGGGAGGAATCCAGGCCTTCGACGCCGAGCGGGGCAACAATCCAGCGTGGAATTATCCGTCCTCCTTCTCGGGAGTAGCGCCGGTGCGCAACCTGGCCCTCGGAGCGGGCAATGTCCTGTTCTTCGGCCATGAGGCCGCGACGGGTTCAGCGCCACTGACGGCGATCGACCTGTTCGCCACGGCCCCCCGCATCAGCGTTCCGAACGCGGGAAGCTTCTCGGGAGGCCCGGTCCTGGGCGCTGGCGGTGCGCTCTATGCCGCCTCCGCGACAGGACCGGCCGCCGGCATTGGCGAGGTGTCGGCTTGGAGTTCGAACAACCTGACGCTGCGTTGGAAGCTCAGCGACAGCGTTGGACGCGCACAGGCGACGCCATCGCTGGACTGCGCACGCCAGGCAGATGGAACCCCAGCGGCTCAGGCCAAGGGGGTGCTGTACGTGCCCGCCCTCGACGGCCGGCTGTACGCGCTCGTCGTGGACAGCCCGGGCCTGGACAAGAATGCCCCCTGGCCCAAGTACCAGCACGACGCGCGAAACACCGGAAACTCCGGGGCTCCGATCACCAACTGTCCGTAACACGCGTTCACGGGCTCCAGCCCCACCATGCCAGGAGGCCCCCCACACTCGGGCCTCCTGGGGGACGAGCCCGTCCTATCGGCAGGTCTCCCCACTCATCCCCCCTGACGCCTTCCCCACTACCGCCACGGACTCCGTGACGGGTGGCCGGGCGAGCATCCCGCGTGAACCGGGGGCTCGCCTGGGGTAACTTCGCGTCCTGGATCTGCCCCTGGGGGGGCCAACGAAGACCGAGCAGCGCTCATACGGCTGAGCGAGGAGCGATCAGTGGATGACCACCACCTCAATCCAGGCGCGGGGCGCCGGAGACACGAACTGATGAGATACGTGTATACGCGGGCACTGTTGTTCCTGGTGCTCCTCGCATCTGGCGTCGCCGTGGCGGAACCGGACACGTTCGGTCTGGGAACCCATAGGGATGGCGCTCTGAACGCGCGCAATCCCTCGATCGTCAACGCCTACGCCCATGTTGTCACGAATCCGCTGGCTCCTGGGGACATGGAGATCCTCATCAGCGGCGTGCGGGAAGGCAATGAGACTGGGAGAAATACAGCAGACACTGCCTTCCAGACGGGCGATCTGGTGATGGTCCTGCAAACGACCGGCGCCGTGCCTCCCATCCCGACTGGATTGACCACGGCTGTCGACCTCGAGGCCTACAATGTCGGAAGGTGGGAGTTCGCTCGGCTGGCGTCAGCCAGCACCAGCAAGCTGACCCTCACGGCGCCGCTCATGCACGGGTACCCGGTCACCGCCACCCAAGTCATCCGCGTGCCCGAATACAGCACCGTCACTGTGGGCAACTCGAAGGAAATCACAGCAGAGACATGGGATGGCAGATCGGGTGGCGTCATCGCCTTCCTGGCCGATGGAGCTGTCACCGTCACCGGCACCGGCACCAACGCCGGCATCATCAATGCCAGTGAATTGGGATTTCGCGGGGGAGTGTATAAAAATGGTTCGGCAGCCTCCACCAGTTGCACGACCAATTCTGGCTCGTCCCCAGACTATGCCCAGAAGGGTGAAGGGGTGGACAGCACGCGCTACGCCGCATCCGGCGACCTTGGTGCCAATGAAGGAGCAGGTCGCGGCAACTTTGCGAACGGAGGCGGTGGAGGCAACTGTCCCGTCTCGGGCGGAGGAGGCGGAGGAAACGCCGCGCTGGGTGGTAACGGTGGACCGAGCACCACCGGAGGAATGGGAGGAGTGCCTCTGCTCTACTCCCTGCTCGATCGCCTCACCTTTGGAGGCGGCGGCGGAAGTGGCCACGGAACACGGCTCTCCTTTGGTCAGTCTAATGGCGGACGTGGGGGCGGCATCATTTTCATTCGGGCAGCAAGTCTGACCCTCGAGAGTGCCAATTCCATCCGTGTATCCGGCAAAGCAGGTACTGCTGGCGGCAACAGGTTAGTGCTAACCGACCCAGCGGACGGTGGTGGTGGTGGTGGGGCGGGAGGCACCATCCTCGTGAGACTGACGGGTACCCTCAACTGTAATAACCAAACCATCATTACAGCCAGAGGAGGAGCCGGAGGGGACGTAGACTCTGGAGCTTCGCCCACGCCGAGTGCAGGAGGAGGCGGCGGTGGCGGCCGGGTGCTCTACCAGATGGGCACGACAGAGATGTGCTCCAGTCCGATCGCGACAGTGTCTGGCGGTCTTCCTGGCTCAGGCACAACGGTGGGTGCCACAAGTGGCGGAACAGGCTCCGTTTCTTCGCTTCCGGGTCCGTTTCCAACACTATTGGCACCCACGTTGGACCCGGTGGCCCCAGCGGATGGCGGGTACACCAATCTGCGAAGGCCCACGCTCACGGGAGGACGTGACACCGCTTATGCGGGGCGTCAGGTGGTCATCTATCAGGGCAGTGTGGAAGTGGGACGCACGGTCGCCGACGCCAGCGGCCGTTTCTCCTTCAAGATGCCGCAGGACCTCTTTGATGGTGTGTATCAAGTCTCGGCGGCCTTCGCCTATCAGGGGGTCCAGAGCCCGAAGAGCACGGTCCAGACCTTCACCGTGGACGGGACGCCTCCGGCGAATCCCCTGGTGGATCTGCTTGCATCGAGAGAGGCAGTCCCAAACATGCTCATCGGCCTGCCTGACCTGGAGGCTGTCACCAGCAAGCTCTACATCAGCGGAAGGTCGGAGCCGGGAAGCACCGTCACCGTCCAGCAAAACGGTCCGAGTGGTACCTTCCCCCCAGCGTCGGCCACCACTGATGCCCTGGGCAAGTGGCGGGTGGGTATCGTCCAACCCTCCAACGTGGAGACCGCCACCTACACGCTCACGGTGTCGGCTGAGGATAGAGCGCACAACACGAGCCCACCGTCGATCACCCTGACATTCCGTCTGGACACCAAGCTACCGGCAACTCCCGTGTTTCAGACAGTGGGAGGAGTGACGGCAGGAGGCACCGTGCCCGCCAATTCACTGCGGCCGGTCTTGGAGGGAACGGCGGATAACGGAAACAAGGTGGTCGTGACGCTGAGCAGGACGGGAACCGGCGCGGAGAGCCAAACCCTCGAGACCACCTCGAGTTCGGGAGGTTGGAAGGTCGTTCCGTCCGTCCCACTGACGGACGGCGCCTCCTATAATGTGGACGTGACGGCCTTCGACTTGGCTGGAAACGAGCAGGCCGGAATGCGCAAGAGCTTCAGCGTGGATGTGTCGCCTCCTGCGTTGGTGATCTCCAGAGTGGGAGCCAGCAGCAGGTCGCCGGCGTCGGGCATGCTCATCGGCACGCCCGACCTGTCCTCTTCGAGCCTCTCCCTCAGCGGGACGGCGGAGGCGCTGAGCAGCATTACGGTGCGGCAGATCGGCCCGGGTTCGCCCGCGGACCAAGTGACGTCCGCTGATGGGTCGGGCAATTGGAGTGTGAACCTCGCACAACCGGCCAACACGGACACCACCTACTACTCGCTGGAGGTGAAGGCCAAGGACACGGCGAACAACACGACCACGGCCACGCTGGATTTCAGGTTGGACACCAGGATACCGACGGCACCCTTTGTCACCTTCGTTGGCGGAGTGGCACCTGACGCCAGCTGTGCCGCGTCTGGCGTCTTCGTCACGACCAGACAGCCGTTGATCCAGGGAACGGGTGAAGCCAGAGGAACCGTGAACGTGACCTTGGTGTCCTCCTCTACCGTTCCGTCGACCGTGGTGAACGGTTCGGGAGCATGGAGCGTTTCGCCGACCGGCACGCCCTTGACTGACGGCGCCTATACCTTGACCGCGACGTTGACGGATGAGGCCGGCAACCCAAGTGAACCGGCCACCTACTGCTTCAACGTGGATGCGACCAGGCCAGACAAGCCGACGGCCATCGCGGTCGTGACGACGTCAGCATCCGGTACAGTGACAACCCCGGCGGTCAGTGGCATGCGCATTGGCCGGGCCCTCCTGACGGAGGTCAGGGACGTACCTGTATCCGGTGAACCCGTGCCGAATGGCAAGCTCAGCATCACCGGTAGTGCCAATGACACCACGGGTCCTGTTGCCAAGGTGCAGTTGAAGCTGATCCCCCTCAACCCGGCGTTGGCGGTGATGGAATCCCTGGTGACCGTCACGTCCGGAACCTGGACCAAGGACTGGCCCGGCCTGGCGAGCGGCTCCTACGCGTTGGAAGCCCGAGCAGTGGATGCGGCCAACAACATCGGTGATCCGCAGACGATCTTCTTCGAGCTGGATCTGATCCGCCCGACCGCCACGGTCACCGGACGCCCAACCGAGGGCACCATCACCGCCTCCAAGGAGTTCGCCTTCGGTTTCGACACTTCGGAGCGTGTGCAGGCCTATGAGTGCACGATCAACAACAGCCTCGTGCCTTGCACCAACCCATTCCTCTCCTCGGTGGCGATTTCGGGCACCTATCAGCTCAAGGTGTGGGTGACGGATATGGCCGGCAACAAGTCCCTCGACCCGGCCACGCGGAATTGGACCGTGGATACGGACCAACCCGTCGTCTTCATCCTGAACCGCTCCTCCATTCCCACCGGGGGTAGCTCCACGCAACAGACGGACATCACCTTCCAGTTGCGCGCGAACAAAGAGGGCCTGGATATCTACTGCCAGAAGGATCTCGATTCCGCGGAGTGGGCCAAACCCTGCGAGTGCACCAGATGGGAACCCGCTTCAGATGGAAAGCTGCCGCAGGTTTGCATCAAGACCTATACGGATCTCTCCGAAGCCCCCCACGTGTTCGTCGTGAAAGCCGTTTCGCCGACGACGAATGCCGAGACCTCCGAGGCCGAGCGGCAGCGGAACGAATGGGTGGTGGATAAGACGAATCCCGACACCTTCATCACGGAAAAGCCGGGCGACTGGGTGGCAGTCAATTACGCGACGGTGAAGTTCGCCACGCCGACCGAATCCCAGACTCCCGACTTCCAATGTGAACTGACCAAGCCGGACAGCACCATCGTGGTGTCCAAATGCTCCGGGTCCAGTTCCCACTTGATGTCGGGTCTCGCGGACGGGAGTTACACGCTCCGGATCAAGGCCATCGATGCAGCCGGCAATGAGGAGACAGACCCCGCGGTGGTCTCCTGGACGGTGGACACCCAGGGACCCGCCGCGCCCGTTCTCAATGTCCCCTCGGCGGGGAGGCGGTACAAGGATCTCCTCCTGACGGGAACGGCGGCTGGGGAGCCCTTCAGCGTCGTGTCGGCCTACGTCGATGATCCTGAAGGAACAGGGACGCCCATCGGAACAGCGACAGTCACCGCGTCGGGAACATGGCAGCTCACCGTCGCGGCGGAACGCAAACCGGAAGATGGGCTCCATTCCGTCACCCTCAAGGCAACGGACAGGGCTGGCAATCCGGGGACGCTGTCCGTGCCTGTCAGCTTCTTCATGGACAATCAACCCCCCTCCGTGCAGATCAGCGGGCCAGACAAGAACACCGCGAGCCGAACCGCTGCGTTCCAATTCATCACGAACGAGGAGGGCGTCACCTTCCAGTGCAAGCTGGACCTCCAGGACCCAGTGGAGTGCGGCACGAACGTGTCGTACGCCGACCTCGAAGAAGGACCGCATACACTCAACGTCTATGCGGTGGACGAGGCTGGAAACAGGCGGGAGGTAGGCTACAGCTGGAGCGTCTATCTGGGCCGTGACATCCGCGCCGAGGGCGGAGGACTGGGTTGTTCCACCACTTCGGCACAGTCTCCAGCGCTGTGGCTGCTCGGGCTGTTCGGGCTCCTGCTCGACAAGGCCTCCCGGCGCCGGGGAAAGACGGCGGACAGGCAGTAACGTGGCGGCGGGTGTCGGAGATGGGCCAGGCGCCTGTCTCCGCCCACCTGCCGCTCCGTGCTCCACCCCGATGGATGAGCGGTGAGGCCTCGCGGTTGCGTGAGCCTCCCGCACCAGTGGTGGCGAGCCAGCCTCCTGGCGACCCTGGAGTTCGGGCCTCAAGCGGACGCGCGGGTCACGCGGGGGTGCATCATTCCGCAAGAGCCGGCTGCCCTTCGCGCTCATGACTGGTGGCCCAAACCAGACGCGCCGCAAGCCACGGCTGCAACTCTTCAAAAGAGCCCGCTGGCTCGGGCATCGAGCACCACCAGGCCAGCAGGCCCTACGCCCGCCAGTGGTCCCCACCCGTGCCACCCGGGAAAAACACTCCCCAGGAGGCACGAGGCGGAAGACCGGCTACTCGCCTACCGCTGAGGTGCCACCGAGCCAGCCTCGCTGTCTCGGATGATGAAGAAGTCCACCCGGCGGTTGTTCTCGCGGCCAACGGACGTGGCGTTGCTGTCGATGGGCCGGTCAGAACCGTATCCCCTGGCATCCAACCGCTCAGCGGCCACGCCCTTCCCGATGAGGTAACGCCGCACCTCTTCAGCGCGCCGCTGGGACAGCCGCTGGTTCTCATCCCCCAGGCCACGGTCGTCCGTATGCGCCCCCACCACGACCCGAGGAAGCTCCGGGTGCTCGCTCATCACCCTGGCCACCCAATCCAGCACCGAGAAGGAGCGCTGCTGGATACGGGCCTGCGAGGCCTCGAAGTACACCTTGCCGCGGAGTTCGAGTTGCCTGGCGGTGATGGACACCAGCGGAGTCTCGTGCTCCGGGCAGCCCAGATTGCTCTCAGGGCCAGGTTGGTTGACGCAGCTATCCACCCGGTTGGGCACGCTGTCCTTGTCCGAGTCGTCCTCCGGGCAGCCCTTGCGCTCGATTGGACCGGGCTCGTCCGGGCACGCGTCATCATCGTTGGGGATGTTGTCCTTGTCCCGGTCCCTCACGGGGCAGCCCCGATCGGGGCCCGGTTCCGACGGACAGCTGTCGTCGTCGTTCTTGAACCCATCGCCATCATCATCGGGCACCGGACAACCCTGGTTGGCCGCGGGACCTGGCTCCGCGGGGCACCCGTCCAGCGTGTCCTCGATGCCGTCGCTATCACTGTCCCGAGGGGGACAGCCCTTGCGATCCGGCGTCCCCTGCTCGGTGGGACACATATCGGAGATGTTGAGCACGCCGTCTTTGTCGCTATCCATGTCCGGGCACTCCTCCGCGGAAACGGAGAGTCCCAGCTCGCACCTGACGGAAGATTCGCCAGGCCCGCGGCGTGGCATCACATTTCCAAAAGAGCCTCCCGCCAGTACCCGGAACAGCGGCGTCCCCGGCGTCTTGCCTACCCCCACGCCGGCAAGAGCGAACACCTCGAGCGACGGGTTCACCAGGTAGCGCACCCCCGGCATCAGCTCCACCGAGCTTGGCTGCTTCGACAGCGCCACCATGCCCCGGACGTTGACCTCCCACCGCATCCGGCGCCCCGTCGACACCAGTGCCGCACCGATGCGCAGTTCGTTGCCCAGCTGATCCTGGATTTCGGAACCCGCGTCGGTGATACGCCCTCCCGGGCGAATCATCACTCCCGCGTCCAGCGCCGTCCGGAATGCACCGAAGCGCCGCCCCACCATCACCCTCGGCAGGTAACGCAGCCCATCATCCCGTGCATACGCAGCCTCGTTGCCCACATTCAGCCCAACATCCCCCCCTACCGCCACATCGAACCCGCCCTGTGCGTCCTGGGTGAGCAGCCCCAGACGCACCCCCACCGTGGGTGTGCCCAGCAAGAAGGATTTCGGAGCATCCGGGTCCGGAGCGCCCGGTCCGAGATTCTGCAACAACACCACTGGTAGCTGGACACCTACCTGCAACCAATTCATCAACGCATAGGCTGCGGACACATGCATCGTCCCCCGGCCGCTCACGGCCTCCTCTGGCTTCCCCTGCCGGAACAGCATCAGTGGCCGGTGCGCGTAATGACCCACCGCGGAGAGGCGGAAATGCCCGGGCTCGAGCAACTCCCCCGTTCCCACGACCAGCGAGCCCTCCGCTCCGGGATTCAGGTCCAGACGCTCCAATTCGAAGGGCTTGAATGCAGTCGTCTGCGCGAAGGCCGCGATTCCCGGCAACAACAGGAACAGCACCAGTGCGCCAAGCGCGAGAATCCTTCGTCCCATGGCTCCCCCGCTTCGGGTGTGTCGTGGCGCAGTACGGCTGCGCCACAGCGTAGATCCGCCGGTCAACAAGCGGCGGCACTCTAGCAGGAAATGATCCTCAACCACGGTCATCTCGTGGGACCAACGCCTCGACTGCGCCAACACATCCGTATGTAGCGCTACAGGTCTGTCCCGCCGCTCGGGAATCCCTTACGCACTGATCGTGGACTTGCAGCCTGTCGGACACTCTGGCAGGTTTCACCCCGCCAATCCGACCTGTTGTGGGGGGCTTACCGCACGTGCGAAGAGGACTCGTGAAGGCGCAGCCACACGCATGCCCCGAGGCATTTGTCCGCTCCAGTCGTCGCGGCAGGGGAGCTCTGCTCTCGCTCCTGCTCGCGGCCACCGCCGCTACCTCGTGCGCCAAGCGCATCGCGCCCAAGCCGTGCGAGACCCCTCCCCCCATGCAGGTCGTCCTGGACGTCTCGGACCAGGTGAATCCTGATCCGCGCGGGCGCTCGCTGCCCACCGTGGTCCAGGTCATCCAGCTCAAGGACAGCGCGAAGCTGGAGCGCGCGGGCTTCCGCGACCTGTGGGGCCGCCCCAAGGAGTTCCTCGGGGAGGACCTGCTGGCGGTGGCCGAGTTCACCGTCGCCCCCGGTCAGAAGTTCCAGCGGTGGATCCAGCGTGATCCCAAGGCCCGCTTCATCCTGACCATGGGCCACTTCCGCCAGCCGCTCGGATACTCGTGGCGCACCGTGTCCGCCCTGGACCCCGTGCCCGAGCCCTTCTGCGTGGAGCGGCCCGCGGGAGATCAGGGCGAGCCCAGGCCCGGTGACGTGCAGCTGCGCTACCGGCTCCAGGGCTATCAGATCGACATCCTTCGCACCCAGTTCTCGCTGACGCAGCCGGCTCCCGCCGTCCCGTCCGCGGCCGAGGTGCCATCCCACCCCAAGGGGAGTGCATGAAGAACGCGCAACGCGTCGTCTGGTCGGAGGGGATGTTCATGAGTCCCCACCACATGCAGCAGCTCGACCTCTACCACGAGAACCTGCTGGATCTCCGGCTGGGCGCGCTGGAGCCGTACCCCTGGGGCGTGTTCTCCCTGGAGTTCGACATGGAGGCGCTGCGCGCCGGCCGCGTGCAGCTGCGCCACTTCAACGGCGTGCTCCCCGATGGCATGCCGCTCGCCCTCCAGAACGGAGACCCCGAGGCCCCGCCGTCCCGCCCCACCGAGGGCGCCTTCCCGCCGGCCCAGCAGGTGCTGGACGTCTACCTGGGCGTCCCGCGTGAGCGCAGCGGCGTGGAGAGCTACGGCGGCAGCGAGCGCACCAGTGGCAACCCCCGCTTCACCCCGACCAACCGGCCGGTGAACGACCTGACCTCGTCCACCTCCATCGTCCCGGTGGCCTTCGCGCAGCGCAACGTGAAGCTGCTCTTCGGCACCGAGCCGCGCGAGGACTACGACGCCATCAAGATCGCCGAGCTGTCCCGCGACCGCTCCGGCAGCCTGACGCTCGTCGAGAACTACATCCCGCCCACGCTGCGCATCGACGCCTCGCCCTACATCATGAGCGAGCTGCGCAACCTGCTGCGGCTCATCGTGGCCAAGCAGCGCCAGCTCGCCTCGCGGCGCAAGCACCGGGACGCCTCGGCTCTCGAGTTCACCGCCTCGGACGTGACGCTCTTCCTGGAGCTCAGCTCCCTCAACGGCATCATCCCGCTGCTGCAACACGCCATCGACGCGGGCAACATGCGGCCCCACGCCCTCTACCTGGCGCTCAGCCAGTGCGCCGGGCAGCTGAGCACCTTCGTGGCGGACGCGGATCCCACCACGCTGCCTCCCTTCCAGTTCATCCAGCTGCGCGCCACCTTCGAGGAGCTCTTCCGCCGCCTCCAGTCGCTGCTGCGCTCCGTGGCCCTCGAGCAGTGCCTCTCGGTGGCGATGCAGTCCGGCGAGGACCGGCTCTACCGCGGCAAGCTCGAGGACGAGCGGCTGGATCGCTGCGGCCAGTTCTTCCTCTCCGTGCGCAGCGAGCTGCCGGAGAAGGTGGTGGCCGAGCAGCTGCCCAAGCTCGCCAAGCTGGCCAGCTGGGTGGACATCCAGAGCATCGTGCAGGCCGCCTCGCCCGGCGTGCCCATCCAGGTCAACTACCGTCCCCCGCCCGAGGTGCCCATCCAGCCGGGGACGCTCTACTTCTCCCTCTTCACCTCGGACGGCTACTGGAGGAGCGCGATGCGGGATCGCACGCTGGCCCTCTACCTGCCGCACCCCTTCGACGCCGCACAGACGACGGTGGAGCTGCTCGCCGTCCCCACCGCCAGCCGCTGACGACGACCCCACGCCATGCAACGAGTCACCGAAGCCACCAAGGACTGCTTCGACGCGGCGATCCGGATCCGCAACTCGGATGCCGCCTCGGTCCCCCCTCCCGAGGTGCTGCACCACCGTCTGCGCGGAGTCGTGGACGAGATGCTGCGGCGCGCCGCCGTGCTGGGCTTCAGCCACCAGGACGCCCAGGACATGGCCTACGCCATCGTCGCCCTGCTCGACGAGGCCGCCCTCACCCGGCCCGAGCCCTACCGCTCGTTCTGGATGACCAACCTGCTGCAGCTCCAGTACTTCAACGAGAACGTCGCCGGTGACGGCTTCTTCCACCGCCTGCAGGGCATCCGGAAGGATCCACACCGCGCCGAGGTGTTGCAGGTCTACTACCTGTGCATGCTCTTCGGCTTCCAGGGCCGCTACCGCATCCGCGGCGGCGAGCTGGAGCTGATGACGCTCATCGACTCGGTCCAGAAGGACCTGGAGCGCGCCAAACCCTTCGACTACGACGTGCTGTCGCCGCACGGTGAGCGGCCCACCGAGTCCATGCTCACCGGCAAGCGCAGGCTCTCGCCGATGGTCATCTCGCTGGGGGCGATGATGCTCGCCCTGCTCGTCTATGGCGGGCTGATGCTGGGTCTGGATGGCAGCGTCGAGACCTTCCTGAACGAGATCAAGCTCCACGTGGCCACCAACGGCGGAGGCACGCAATGATCTGGGCCATCGTCATCACGGCGCTGGCGGGCCTGGCGTGGGGAGCGATCTCCATGCTGGGGATGCCTCCGCTCCTCACCGGGCTCGCCACCACGGGACTGCTGCTGCTGTTCGCGCTCGGCAAGTGGATCGTCGGCAAGGTGAAGGCGCGCAAGGCCGCCAAGAAGCTCGAGGGCGCGCTGGAGCAGCAGGCCGAGGAGCAGATCAAGACGGTCCGGCCGGACCTGCAGCCGGAGATCAAGGCCATGCAGGCCGAGTTCTCCAAGGCGGTGGAGGCGCTCAAGACCTCCAAGCTGTCGCGGGGCCGCAAGGACGCGCTCGCGGTGCTGCCCTGGTACCTCATCGTGGGACCGCCGGGCGCGGGCAAGAGCACCGCGCTGCGCAACTCGGGGCTGAAGTTCCCCTACCTGTCCGCCAAGGGCGGCGGCGTACGGGGCGTGGGCGGCACGCGCAACTGCGACTGGTGGCTCACCAACGAGGCCGTCATCCTCGACACCGCCGGCCGCTACGTGAGCAGCGAGGACGACAAGCCCGAGTGGTTCGCCTTCCTCGACACGCTGACGAAGTACCGCCCCAAGCGGCCCATCAACGGCCTCATCGTGGCGGTGAGCGTCAGCGAGCTGATGGGGGTGGATCCCCAGGTCGCCGGTGAGCTGGGACAGAGCATCCGCGAGCGCCTGGATGAGATCACCTCGCGCCTGCGCACGCTGGTGCCCGTGTACCTGATGATCACCAAGTGTGATCTCATCCCCGGCTTCACGGAGATGTACGCGGACCTGACGCGCTCCGAGCGCGGGCAGATCTGGGGCTTCACCTCGCCCATGAACGCGCAGGCGGAGGCCTCCACGGACCTGCTGCTGGAGCGCTTCGACGAGCTGGTGACGGTGCTGGAGCAGCGCACGCTCAAGCGGCTGGGCCAGGAGCGCCGGCTGGAGTCGCGCGAGAACATCTACCAGTTCCCCCAGAAGTTCGACTCGCTGCGCAAGAACCTGGCCGAGTTCATCCAGCCGCTCTTCCTGGACAACGTGTACCAGGACACGCCGGTGATGCGCGGGTTGTACTTCACCAGCGGCACCCAGGACGTGAAGCCGATGGAGCGGCTGGCGAACTCCTCGGGCGAGTTCTTCGGGGACTCGCGCCCCCAGGAGACGAGCGCGGAAGGCCGCAGCTACTTCCTGTGGGACATCTTCACCAAGGTGATGTTCCAGGACCAGGAGATGGCCGTCCGCAGCTCCATCGAGGAGCAGCGCTACCGCAGACGGCAGCTGGTGCTCACGGCCACCTACTTCACGGCCGCGGCCCTGATGCTGGTGCTGCCCATCGTCTCCTACTTCCAGAACAAGTCGCTGGCGCGCGACGTGCGCGATGCCATCACCGCCGTGCAGCTCGATGCCCGCGACGACATCGCGCGCATGAAGGACCTGTCCCCGCTGCAGGCACGGCTCCAGGAGCTGACGAAGCACAAGGCGGAGGGTGTCCCCTTCTGGCTGCGCTTCGGCATGTACCAGGGGGACAAGCTCTTCCCGCAGGCGCAGTCCTTCTACAACACCGCCCTGCGCCGGGTGCTGCTCGGCAACCAGTACGAGCGCATCGAGCAGAACCTGAAGATCTTCTCGGACAACCAGGACTCGCCGGATTGGAAGCCCGGCGCCGAGGATTACGCGCAACACTTCGACGCGTTGAAGATGTACCTGCTCATCACCTGGCCGCACGCCCAGCGGGAGCCGTCGCTCGACGAGGCCCATCAGGACTGGCTGGTGGACCAGATGGTGCGGCACTGGACGCACGTGAAGGGCGCGGGAGGAGAGGCCCACCTGCAGCAGGCCATCAGCCGTCACGCCCGCACGTACATCCAGATGCTGGCGGCGGACCCGGAGCAGCTGGGCTTCGCCCGTGACACGAAGACCGTGCGCGCCGCGCGCCGGGCCCTCAACCGCGTCCCCGTGACCACGCTGGAGATGGACCGCATCGTCGCCGACGTGGGCCGTGAGTACCCGGATCAGACGCTGGACGACATCGTCGGTGCCGTGCCCGCCATGCATGCCACCAAGCGCGTCCGCGGCGCCTTCACCAAGACCGCCTGGGACCAGGTGGTGCGCTCGCGCCTGGAGTCCGCCTTCAAGAACAAGGAGGCCTGGGTGCTGGACCGGGACGCCAAGGAGGACGAGGAGCAGTCCCGCGCCGAGCTGCGCACGCGCTACTACCAGCAGTACATCCAGGAGTGGCGCGACTTCCTCAACTCCATCACCGTCCGGCCTCCGGATGACGTGGACCAGATGCAGGCCCTGCTCGAGAGCCTCACGCGCGGCAAGCCGCCCGCCTTCGGCAAGCTGTTCCGGGCGCTCGCCTACAACGTGCAGCTGGTGCGCACGCCGAAGGAGGAGGAGAAGAGCACGGCGCGCAAGATGCTCGAGAAGGTCCTGCCGCCCGACAAGCAGGACGAGAAGAAGCTGGTGGATCCGGACGCGGCCACGGGCGAGTACACGCTCGGTCCCAAGGACGTGGAGAAGGAGTTCGCCACGCTCATCCGCTTCAGCAACGAGAAGTCCCCCTCGGGTGACGGTGAGGAGCAGCTGACGGCGCAGGACTTCTACCAGGACCAGCTCGCGCTGGTGCTCAACGCCCTGCTGGGCGTGAAGGAGAAGCCCTCGGAGTCCGGCGCGCTGCTCGAGAAGATCAAGACCACGCGCGAGAGCGTGGCCATGCTCGTCAAGAAGTACGAGAGCAACGTCCCCATCCTGGAGAAGCTGCTGCTGCCGCCCTTCCAGGACATGCGCTCCATCGTCTTCGCCGGCGTGGCGCAGAACAAGAGCAACGACTTCTGCGAGGCCGTGGCCAGGCCCCTCAACGCGCTCATGGCCAACCGCTACCCGTTCGTCCGCGAGTCGATGCAGGACGCGCCCCTGGCCGAGCTCTCCGAGTTCCTGCGGCCCTCGGGCGGCACGCTGCGCAAGTTCCTCCAGCAGCACCTGGCCGACGAGGTCATCACCTCCGGCCGCAAGTGGACGTTCTCCAACCTCAACACGCGCGAGATGTACCGCGACGACCTGCTCACCTTCCTGGAGAAGGCGAACAACCTGTCCACCACCCTCTTCCCGGGGGACACGGTGGATCCGCTCGTCCGCTTCCAGGTGCGCGTGCGCGCGGGCACCTCGCCCGACACGGCGCCGTCGGAGATCTCCGCCATCACCCTGACGATCGACGGCACGGACGAGCTCTACCGCAACGGCCCGGACAACGTCTGGAAGCCGATGAGCTGGCCCGGCCAGGCCGGCAAGCTGGGCGCCCACATCCACGTGGAGAACGCCTCCGGGGCCACCGCCGACATCGACGAGCCCGGGGAGTGGGGCCTGTTCCGCCTGCTCGAGCGCGTGAAGCGCATCGAGCCCAGCGGTGACGGCCGCTTCTTCACCGCCGTGTGGGAGATCGAGGACATGAACGGAGCGCTCGTCGCCATCGACTTCCGGCCCGAGCGCACCGCCAACCCGTTCTTCGGCCTGTCGGGCAACAACACCTCCCGGCTGCTGCAGATCTTCCGGGATCCGGGCCTGTCGCCGCCGCTGGGGATTGCCCGCGGGGGCAAGGGCTGCATCGAGATGGTGAGCACGAACGGAGCCCCCTGAGGATGACGCAGGCGCCTCACATCGGGATGCTGGGCAAGGCTCCGCGCCACGCGGAGTTCGTCCGGCACAACGCGGCCAGCCCCCTGGCCCGGTACCTCTTCCGCTGGATGGAGGAGAGCACCGGCCGGCTGCACGGGGCCCGGAGCGCGTTGCCCACCACTCCCGTCAGCTTCGTCTTCACCGCACCCGGCGAGAGCTCGGTACTGGTGGGCGTGCTGGCGCCGAGCTCGGACAGTGTGGGGCGTGCCTTTCCGCTGGCCATCTTCCAGGAGCTACCCGCCGCGGACGTGGCCGGGCGTTATTCGCTGCTGCCGGAGACCCACCAGCCGTTCCTCCGGGCCAGCGAGGCGCTGCTGCGCGAGGCCGCCTCCCTCGAGGTTGCCCAACTGCAGGAGCGCACGGCGAAGCTGCCCACCGCGCGGCCCGGTGACCTCCGCGTGGCCGAGCGGCTCCGGGAGGCCCTGCTGTCCGAGAAGCGCTGCACGGAGCTGCTCCAGCACGTCGTCGGAGACCGCCCCGCCGAGGGGCGCTACTACGCGCTGCACACCTTCCTCACCGCCTGCACGGGCGAGCGCCACCGCGAGCAGGGCATGGCCGGCGTCATGCTGGACTGCCCCTACCCCTCGCACATGGGGCCCGTCACCTGGCTGGAGCTGTCCACGCGGCTGCTGCGTTGGGCCGCCCAACCCCCTTCCTTCTTCTGGTCCGACGGGCAGCAACCCCGGCTCGTGCTCTGCCTGGGCGCCGCGCCCCCTACCCTCCTGTTGCACCTGGCACAACCCTCGCGCCCGGCCACCAACGTCTGGCCCCTGCGCACCGACAAGCCCGCCGCCATGGAGCAGGCGAAGCAGGCCCTGTCCGCTTCGCAGCGCCAGGTCATCGATTCCTCCCACAGCACGCTCGAGCAGCTCCTGCGTGCCCTCGCCCGCTGAAAGGAGCGCCCCCCATGACGCCCTCTCCCGACAGCCTCCGCGAGCGTGCCAGCCAGTGGCTCGAGCCCATCTCCGCCGAGGCGCCCACCGGAGCCGCCTCCAAGCACCACCCCACCTACGAGAGCGTCTTCGCGGAGGTGGCCCGGCTCGAGTCTCCCACGGGCGATGCCGTGCGGTGGGACGAGGTCGTCCGCGATGCCGGGGAGCTGCTGCGGACCACCACCAAGGACCTGTGGCTGGCCTCCTACCTCGCCTACGGGCTGTACATGACGGAGGGCCTGCCCGGCGCCATCACCGGGACGACGCTGCTCGCGGAGCTGACCGAGCGCTACTGGCAGGGCCTCTTCCCCGAGGCCTCGCGCCTGCGCAGCCGGGGGCTCGCGCTGTCCTGGTACGTGGAGCGCATGAAGCACGTGCTCCCCACCCTCCAGGCCGACAGCACCTCGCCCGCCGTGGTGGACGCCCTGTCCACCGCCGTGTCGAAGCTCGCCGAGGTGACGCGCACGCGTCTCGCCTCCCAGGGCCCGGCGATGGGACCGCTCCTCACCCCCCTCGAGCGGCTGCGCGCGAGCATGCCCGCCGAAGCCGCGGCTCCCGCGGTGGCCACGCCCACGCCGTCCGCGCCCGCCGCCACCCCGCCCGCTCCGGTCACCGCCGCGCCACCCGCCGCCACACCGGCCCCCGTGGCACCGCCCGCACCGGTGGCCGCCAGCCCCGCTCCACCCGCCGCGCCTCCGCCTGCTCCGACCACGGCCCTCCACGCCTCCCAGCTGCCCGCGGTGCCCGGTGGCGAGCTCACCAGCGTGGATGCCACCACGGACTTCCTGCGCAACATCGGCTCGACGCTGACGAGTGCCTCCAGCGTCATCCGCCGCGCCAACCCGGCCGACCCGCTCTCCTATCGCTTGCTGCGCACCGGGCTGTGGCTGCACATCACACAGCCACCTCCCACCGGCGCAAATGGCAGGACATCCCTCCCGCCCCTGCCCGCCAACCTGCGCACGAAGCTGGAAACCCTCTCAACCCACTCCCGCTGGGCGGAGCTGCTCGACGAGTCCGAGTCCGCCCTGGCCCAGTATCGCTTTGCGCTGGACCTGCAACGTTTCAGTGTCCATGCCCTGGCATCCCTGGGCGACACGCATGCCGCCGCGCGTGAGGCATTGCTGTTGGAGCTGAGCAGTCTGCTCAAACGCATGCCCGCGGTGGTGGAGCTGGTGGCGTCCGACGGCACGCCCATGGCGGACGCGGCCACGAAGGAGTGGCTCAAGCGCGAGGTGCTCGCGAAGCCCGGCACCGCGCCACGCGCCGCCATCTCCATGCCCCTTCCTCGCGGGCTCGAAACTTCCGCTCCGGGTGCCGCTCCCGAGGGAGAGGCCCAGGCGCTGCTCGCCTCCGCCACCACGGCCCGCGCGCTCTTCGTCGCGCGGCTGCAATTGGCGCGCACGTATGCCCAGGCAGGACAACTCACCACCGCCCGCGCGCTCTACGAGGTGCTGGATGCCGAGTGCACCGCTCACTCTCTCGATTCCTGGGAACCGGCACTCGCCGCGGCCTGTCTCGAGGGATTCCTCACCTGTTGCCTGGCCACGAAAGAATCACAGGACATCCTGGTAGGAGATTACTGGATCCGTTATCGTCGTCTCGTCCAGCTCGACCCCGCTGCCGCCCTGCGCGTTCAACCCTGACAACGGGCAGCAACTCACGGACAAGCGCCACCTGGCGACGAACCCACCGCATCACCCACTTCACGTGAGAGGAGAAGCAGCAGATGAGCAAAGAGAGTTCCGTCGCCCCTACCGAACGCGTCAACATCGTCTACAAGCCCGCTACGGGCAACATGCAGGAGCAGGTCGAGCTGCCCCTGAAGATGTTGATGATGGGTGACTTCACCGGCCGGCAGGATGACCGCGCCCTGGAGGATCGCGCCCCCATCAACGTGGACAAGATGAACTTCACCGAGGTGATGGCGCAGCAGAACCTCAAGGTGGACATCTCCGTCACGGACAAGCTGTCCGCCGAGGAGGGCGCCAACCTGCCCGTGTCCCTGCAGTTCAAGAGCCTGGCGGACTTCGCTCCCGAGAGCATCGTCAACCAAGTGCCCGAGCTGCGCAAGCTGCTGGAGCTGCGCAGCGCGCTCAACGCCCTCAAGGGGCCCCTGGGCAACGTGCCGGCCTTCCGCAAGAAGCTCCAGGCGATGCTCGCCGACGACGAGGGCCGCAAGCGCCTCATCAACGAGCTGGGCCTCAACAACGGTGAGACCAAGTAGTCCAGAGCGGGAGCGAGAATCATGAGCACTCAGACCCAGACCCAGAATGCCGCGGGCGCCGCGGCCGCCGTTTCGCCCTCCCTGCTCGACGAAATCCTCTCCGAGGCGAAGATCAAGCCCAAGGACGAGGGCTATGACATCGCTCGCAAGGGCGTGGAGGCCTTCATCGCGGAGATGCTGGCCCCCAACCGCTCCGAGGAGCGCATCGACAAGGCCCTCGTCGACGCGATGATCGCGGAGATCGACAAGCGCCTCACCTCCCAGGTCAACGAGATCATGCACCACGAGGAGGTCCAGAAGCTGGAGTCCTCGTGGCGCTCGCTGAAGTTCCTCGTGGACCGGGTGGACTTCCGCGAGAACATCCGCGTGGAGATGCTCAACGTCTCCAAGGAGGACCTGCTCAAGGACTTCGAGGACTCGCCCGAGGTGGTGAAGAGCGGCCTGTACCGGCTGGTGTACTCCAACGAGTACGGCGTGTTCGGTGGCAAGCCCTACGGCCTGCTGCTGGGCAACTACGACTTCGGCCCGGGCCCGCAGGACATCGATCTGCTGCGCAAGTGCGCGTCCGTGGCGGCCATGGCCCACGCGCCCTTCATCGCCAACGCCAGCCCTGAGATGTTCGGCGAGCAGAACTTCCTCAACCTGCCCAACCTCAAGGACCTGAAGTCCCTGTTCGAGGGCCCGCAGTACGCCCGGTGGCACTCGTTCCGCGAGAGCGAGGACGCGCGCTACGTGGGCCTGTGCATGCCGCGCTTCCTGCTGCGCCTGCCCTACGGTGAGAAGACCATCCCCGTGAAGGCCTTCAACTTCACCGAGGACGTGGTCGGGCAGCACGACAAGTACCTGTGGGGCCACGCCTCCACGGCGTTCGCCACCCGCGTGGCGGACTCCTTCGCCAAGTTCCGCTGGAGCCCGAACATCATCGGTCCCCAGTCCGGTGGCGCGGTGGAGATGCTGCCGCTGCACCAGTACGAGGCCATGGGGGAGATCCAGACCAAGATTCCCACCGAGGTGATGCTCACCGAGCGGCGCGAGTACGAGCTGAGCGAGGAGGGCTTCATCGGCCTGGTGTTCCGCAAGGACGCGGACAACGCGGCGTTCTTCTCGGCCAACTCGGCGCAGAAGGCCAAGTTCTTCGGCAGCACGCCGGAGGGCAAGGCGGCGGAGACGAACTACCGGCTCGGCACGCAGCTGCCCTACATGTTCATCATGACGCGGCTGGCGCACTACGTGAAGGTGCTCCAGCGCGAGCAGATCGGCAGCTGGAAGGAGCGCTCGGACCTGGAGCGCGAGCTCAACCAGTGGATGAGCCAGTACATCGCCGACATGGATGACCCGGCGCCCGCCGTGCGCTCGCGCCGCCCGCTGCGCGCCGCCCGCGTGACGGTGGAGGACGTGGAGGGTCAGCCCGGCTGGTATCGTTGCAGCCTGCAGGTGCGCCCGCACTTCAAGTACATGGGCGCGTCCTTCACCCTCTCCCTGGTGGGCAAGCTGGACAAGGAGTGAGCCCGTCGCACCCGTGATACGTGGTTTCGCTGATACCGGGCTCCATCAACGCCGGGCCCCCCACCAGGGGCCCGGACTTCCGCGCCGTACGCGGCGCATACAACGAGGTGGCGAATGGCTGAGACTGTACACCTGTACCTGAAGGCGAACGGCACGGACATCAAGGGAGACAGCACCCAGACGAGCCTGGGCCGCGAGGGCTCCATCGAGTGCATCTACTTCGAGCACGAGGTCATCACCGCGCGTGAGTCCGGCTCCGGTCTGGCCACGGGCCGCCGTCAGTACCCGCCGATGAAGATCGTCAAGCGCATCGACAAGGCCTCGCCGCTGCTGATGAAGGCGCTGTGCGAGAACCAGGTCATCGAGGCGACCTTCAAGTTCTTCCGCCCCAACCCGACCGGCGACGGCACCACCGAGCAGTTCTACACCATCGCCATCAAGAAGGGCCGCATCAACAGCATCAAGCAGCACGTCCCTGACAGCTTCGTGCCGGCCAGCACCAACCTGCCCGCCATGGAGGAGATCACGTTCGTGTTCCACACGATCGACTGGACCATCACCAACGGCGGCGTGACGCACACCGACACCTGGGACACCCAGCGCTAGTCCGCTGTGCCCATGGTGCGCCCGGGTGAAACATCCCGGGCGCACCAGGGCCGGGCCCGCACGCCATGGCCGAACGAGGACTCCTGACACGTCTGGCCTCCAGCAGCCACGGCTCGCTGGCGCCCCGCGGCAACGTGGTGGCCGCCATCTCCGAGCACCTGCGGGCCCTGCTCAACACCCGGAAGGGAGAGGCCGCCGCGGCCCCTGCCTACGGGATCATGGACTTCAACGACATCATCCACATCCTCCCGGCGGCCATCCCGAGGATGCAGCAGTCCATCCGCACGGCCATCCAGGAGTTCGAGCCGCGGTTGAAGAACGTCGTCGTCACGCACGTTCCCGATGAGCAGGACCCCACCGCCCTGCGGTTCGACATCATCGCGCAGCTCAACGCCAAGGACGCGCGCGGCATGGTCCGCTTCCACACCGAGCTGAAACCCGGCGGCCGGATGAACCTCTGGTGAAAGGGCGAGGATGTTCAGCAAGTACTACCTGAGCGAGCTCAACTACCTCCGGGAGATGGGCCGGGCCTTCGGGCTCGCCAACCCGAGCGTCGCCGGCCTGCTGGTGGAGCGCGGCGCGGATCCGGACGTGGAGCGGCTGCTGGAGGGCTTCGCCTTCCTCACCGCGCGCATCCGCGAGCGCGTGGAGGACGACGTCCCGGAGATGGTGCAGGGGCTCACCGAGCTGCTGCTCCCCCACTACCTGCGCCCGGTGCCGGCGTGCTCCATCGTGGAGTTCACGCCCCAGATGCGAGCCCTGCGTGGCCGCTCGCGCATCACCGCGGGCGCCGAGGTGGCCTCCACGCCCCTGGATGGCACCAGCTGTATCTTCCGCACCACGCACGACGTGGACCTGCTGCCGCTCAGCGTGCAGGACGCCCTGCTGGACCGCTCGTCCGTGTCCTCGCCCGTGCTGCGCCTGTCCTTCCAGACGACGGAGCAGGGGCGCGAGGAGCTGCAGAAGCCCCTCGGGCTGCGCCTCTTCATCCACGGCGACATGTCCGCCAGCGCCCTCATCATGCTGTGGCTGCTGCGCTACTGCCGCCAGGTGCGCGTGCGCGGCGCCACCAGCGGGAACGAGGTGGTGCTGGACCCCAAGCGGAGCATCCGCCCGGTGGGCTTCGACCGGCACTTCCGCCTGCTGCCCTGGCCCCGGGCCTTCGACGGGTACCGCCTGCTCCAGGAGTACTTCACCCTGCCGGAGAAGTTCCTCTTCTTCGAGGTGCATGGCCTGGAGGCGGCCGCGTCCGCGCTGGAGGAGCGCTTCGAGATCTCCTTCCACCTGGAGCGCCCGCCGCCCCTGGACGCGCGCATCACCCGGGAGATGTTCCGCCTGCACTGCGCCCCCGTCATCAACCTCTTCCGGGCGCCGGCCAATCCCCTCTTCCACCACGCGCTGGGCCGCGAGCACCTGGTGCGGGCCGCGGAGTTGCAGCCCCCGCACGCGGAGGTGTACTCCGTGGACTCGGTGACGGGCCTGACGGCGGGCCGCAGCGAGCGCCGCACCTACCGGCCCTTCCACGAGTTCGAGCACACCCAGGGCGAGGGCTCCGAGCCCTCCTTCTACCGCCTGCGGCGCATCCACTCCCCCGTGGACGACGGCATCGACACCTACCTCACCCTGGAGACGCCGCGCGACGTGGCGCCCTCGCTCGGGACGGAGGAGGTGCTGTCCATCGATCTCACCTGCACCAACCGCTCGCTGCCCGCGCGGCTGCAGGTGGGGGACATCACCCAGTCCACCCCGGCCTCGCCCACCAACGCCAAATTCAAGAACATCACCCCGGTGAGCCGCCCGGCCCGCGCGCCCCTGGGCACGGAGCTGCACTGGCGGCTGCTCTCGCACCTGGCCATCAACCAGCACTCCATCGCGGATGGCGCCGCGCTGCGCCGCCTGCTGGACCTGTACAACTTCCAGGCACTGGCGGACAACCTCGCCGCCCGCGCCAGCCGCCTGCGCATCAACGCCATCCGCACCGTGGAGAACAAGGCCCTCACCCGCTTCCTGGAAGGCTCGCCCGTGCGCGGCAACCGGGCGCTGGTGGAGCTCGACGAGACGAATTTCATGGGGGTGGGAGACGCCTTCCTCTTCGGGTGCATCCTCGATGAGTTGCTGGCCTCCCATGTCACCCTCAACTCCTTCAACGAGCTGGCCATCCGGCTCCAGCCCTCGCAAACAGAGTTCGCATGGCTTCCGAGGAACGGCTTCCTGACCCTCTTGTAGAGGCGGCCAGGCTGCTGGGGGGAATGGCCAAGGAAGTCGGCTTCTTCCAGCTCGTGGCGTACATCGAGCGGCTCACCGCCGGGGCCGCCCGCGTGGGCAGCGTGGGCCCGGTCATGGAGGAGATGATCCGCTTCCGGCATGATCCCTCGCTCGGCTTCTCCTCGGGAGACGTGAGCGAGGTGACGCTGCGCAAGGTGCCCGTGCGCGCGGAGGAGCCGTACGCCCGGCGCCAGCTCTTTGAAGTGGTCACCCACTTCCTCGGCCTCACCGGCTCGGTGAGCCCGCTGCCGATGTACATCGCCGAGGAGATCGCCCAGGAGGACCCGGACCAGGCCGTGCGCCGGGAGTTCCTGGACCTCTTCCATCACCGGCTGCTGTCGCTGCTCTACCGCATCGAGTCCAAGTACCGCGTCACCAGCGAGTCCAACTCCACCAACACCGACCAGTGGTCCCGCCGGCTGCTGGCGCTCGCCGGTTTCGACACGTACGAGACGGAGCGCACCAGCAAGCTGCCCACGCGCAAGCTGCTGCGCATCGTCCCCCTGCTGGCCTCCCGCGCGCGCACCGCCGAGAAGATGGAGGCGGCCCTGGAGGACGTGCTCGGTGACCAGTTGGAGGGAGCGCGGGTCCGGGTGGAGCAGTTCGTGGGCCGCTGGGTGGACATCGACGCCCGGCTCCAGCTGGGCCGCAACAACCACATCCTCGGCAAGAACACGGTGCTGGGTGGCAAGGCGTTCGATCGCATGGGGAAGATCAAGATCCACATCGAGCCCCTGCCCACCCACCTGTACCGGAGGATGATGCCGGGTGGAGATCTGCTGCCGCAGGCCCGCGAGGTGGTGCGGCTCTTCCTGAAGGATCCGCTGGAGTACGAGTTCGAGCTGGGCCTGACGGAAGGCGTCACCCAGACGTTCAACCTCTCCAGCAAACAGTCGGCCCAGTTGGGGCTGGACACATGGCTGGGCAAGGGCAGGCAGATCCGCCTCTCGATTCCAGTCGTGTGAAGCACGGCCCTGGGGGGTGCCGGCAACCGACGGCGCTGGCACTCCTGATAGATTTTCCGCCGTCCCCTGTTGGAGGGTGCCGCCATCCGAGTCGAACCGAAAGCCCTCGTCCGCCGCCTCACGCCGACGGCCACCCGCACGCTGGAGGCCGCCGTCGCGCGTGCCAGCAGTGGGCGCTTCTATGAAATCGTCCCCGAGCACATGCTCGCGCAGATGCTCGAGCCCGAGGACTCGGACGTCGCCCGGCTGCTGCAGCACTTCCAGGTGGACCGCCGCCGGCTCGCCGCCAGCATGGAGCGCGCCCTCCAGGGCCTGCGCTCCGGCAACGCGGGCCGGCCCGTCTTCTCCGAGACGCTCTTCCAGTGGTTCGAGGACGCCTGGCTGATCGCCTCCGTGGAGCAGGGCGCCACCCGGCTGCGCTCCGGAGCGCTCTTCGCCCAGTTCGTCACCCGCCGCAACCGCTACACCGCCGAGCTCTTCCCCGAGCTGGACTCCATCTCCCGCGACGAGCTGATGGCCGCGCTGGACGCGGTGCTGCGGCCCTCGCCGGAGACGCTGGAGGTGGGCCCCGAGTCCGCCGCTGGAGGGGCCACCCCCGCGGCGTCCGCCCAGGGTGGCGCCGTGGGCGGCGAGGCGCTCGGCCGCTTCGCCACGTCCTTCACCGGCCGCGTGCGCGAGGGGAAGATCGATCCCATCTTCGGCCGCCACCGGGAGATCCGCCAGATGGTGGACATCCTCTCGCGGCGCCGGAAGAACAACCCCATCCTCGTGGGCGAGCCCGGCGTGGGCAAGACGGCCCTGGTGGAGGGCCTCGCCTGGGCCATCGTGAAGGGCGAGGTGCCCGACGCGCTGAAGAACGTGGAGCTGATGGGGCTGGACCTCGGCGCGCTGCAGGCCGGCGCGGGCGTGCGCGGTGAGTTCGAGAACCGCCTCAAGTCCGTCATCAACGAGGTGAAGGCCTCGCCCACGCCCATCATCCTCTTCATCGACGAGGCGCACACGCTCATCGGCTCCGGAGGCACCGCGGGCGGCAGCGACGGCGCCAACCTGCTCAAGCCGGCGCTCGCGCGCGGAGAGCTGCGCACCATCGCCGCCACCACCTGGGGCGAGTACAAGAAGTACTTCGAGAAGGACGCCGCGCTCGAGCGGCGCTTCCAGCCCGTCAAGGTGGACGAGCCGGGCGTCGAGGACGCCGAGCTGATGCTGCGCGGCCTGCGGCCCACCTACGAGGCCTCCCACGGCGTCACCATCCGCGACGAGGCCGTCTCCGCCGCGGTGCGCCTGTCCAGCCGCTACATCTCCGGCCGCCAGCTCCCCGACAAGGCCGTGGACCTGCTCGACACGGCCGCCGCGCGCGTGAAGATCGAGCTGTCCACCAAGCCGGATGAGCTGGTGTCGCTCGAGCAGGAGATCTCCGGCCTGGAACGCGAGCGCGATGCGCGCCAGAGAGACCTCGCCGAGGGCCACCCGGGAGACGCCGAGGTGGTGGAGACGCTGGAGCACAAGCTGGCCGCCCTGCGCGACCAGCGCGTCTCGCTGCAGGCCCGCTGGGAGACGGAGCGCACCGCGGTGAGCGCGCTGATGGAGGCGCGCAAGGCCCTGCTCTCCGCTCCGGCCGAGGCGGACAAGGCGCCCCTGAAGGCCGCGGTGGACGAGGCCGCGGCGAAGCTCGCCGAGGTGCGCGGCGAGGAGCCGCTGGTGCACGCGGAGGTGGACGCGGACATCGTGGCGCGCGTGGTGGCCAGCTGGACGGGCATCCCCGTGGGCAAGATGCGCAATGATCTGCTCACGGCGGTGCTGGGCCTCGAGGCGCGGCTCACCGAGCGCGTGCGCGGCCAGGAGCCCGCCCTGCGCAAGGTGGCGGAGATCATCCGCATCTCCCAGGCGCGCATCAACAACCCGGACACCCCCATTGGCGTGCTGCTCTTCGTGGGCCCCAGCGGCGTGGGCAAGACGGAGACGGCCCTGGCACTCGCCGACGTCCTCTACGGCGGCGAGCGCTTCATGACCACCTTCAACATGAGCGAGTTCCAGGAGAAGCACACCGTCTCCCGGCTCATCGGCTCGCCCCCCGGCTACGTGGGCTACGGCGAGGGCGGCCTGCTCACCGAGGCCGTGCGCCAGCGGCCCTACTCCGTCGTGCTGCTCGACGAGTGCGAGAAGGCCGACCTGGAGGTGATGAACCTCTTCTACCAGGTGTTCGACAAGGGCGTGCTCAACGACAGCGAGGGCCGCGCCGTCGACTTCCGCAACACCGTCGTCATCCTCACCAGCAACCTGGGCTCGGACATCCTCATGAAGATGCACGAGACGGGCGCCACGCCCACCGCCGAGGAGATGATCGCCAAGGTGCGCCCCGCCCTCAGCAAGCACTTCAAGCCCGCCCTGCTGGCCCGCATGACCATCGTCCCCTACGCCCCCGTGGGCACGGACATCATGCGGGAGATCGTCGCGATGAAGCTCGACAAGCTCTCCAAGCGGCTGCTGGCGGCCCATGGCGTGGAGACGACGCTCTCCCCCGAGCTGCTCGACGAGCTGGCCCGCCGCTGCACCGAGGCCGAGACGGGTGCCCGCAACGCCGAGCACATCCTCCAGGGCTCGCTGATGCCCGCCATCTCGCGCGAGCTGCTCGAGCGCATGGCCGGCGGCTCGGTCCCCAAGCGGCTGAACATCTCGCTCGACCCCCAGGGGGGTTGGGACATCCGGTTCGCCGAGGCATGAGGAACCCCATGACACAACGACTCCTGGCCGCAGCCCTCGCTCTCACCACCCCACTGGTGGGCTGCGCCACCGTTCCGAGACCCCAGCTGTGTGAGGCCACGGTCGGCGCCCAAGAGCGCTCCTACCCCACGCCCGACACGTGGTTCGGCCTGCTGCTGCACGGCTTCGATCCGGAGCACGGCGCGGCCCCCCGTCCCTCCGTGGACTGCTCCGGCGCTCCCGTGGCCTGGGAGGAGCCCTCGGCCGACGAGTGCCGCGAGGCGGGCCCCCAGCCCAAGCCGCTCCCGCCCAAGGAGCGGCTGGACGAGACGGACCTCATCCTCGAGACGCCCCAGGCCAACGAGCGGCTGGTGTGGGTCATCACCCGGCGCTTCGACAACGGCGAGGGCCTGGGCCCCGTGGCCCTGGTGGATCGCACCAAGGTGGGCTTCATCGTCCGGGGCCTCGGCTCGCTGCGCGGCATGACGGAGAACGTGCGGCTGCGCATGGAGCGCGTGGGCTCCACGGAGGTGCTGGTCGCCGAGGGTGATGCGTGCACCAAGGAGGAGCCGCAGGTGTGCCGGCGGGCCGCTCGCATCCTGCCGCTGCGCAACGGGCGCTTCTTCTCGGAGTCCGTGTCCGACTCCGAGCGCGCCTGCCTGGGCGCCGGCTGGTTCCCCCTCAGCCGCGTGCAGACCTTCGAGATGCCCAACGGCCTGCGCCGCAAGTTCGAGCTGACGTCCACCCTCGTCTTCAACTCCGACGACATCACCGTCCAGGAGCAGGTGTCGGTGAGCGACTCGGACCCGAAGCAGCCCTCCATCCCCGAGCGCCTCTACCGCCGCGCCCAGAACGAGCGGAAGCTCAAGGTGGAGGAGAACGTGCTGGTGGGCAGCGCGCCCTCGCTGTGGACGCGCATGGTGGAGTTGCAGCTCCAGGCCGGTGCCAAGGCCCTGCCCGATGTGCCCACCGTCGTGCCCGCGCCTCCGAAGGAAGATCCGAAGGCGACGGGCACGGCCAAGAACATCCCCTGAGGCGACGCCGCCGGCTCACAGGCCCGCGGCGAGCCCCTTGCGCAACGCCTGCGCGGGCGGCACGGGAGCGGAGGGATCCACCGAGACCTTCCCCGTGTCGCCCTCGAAGGACGCCACCGTGTTGCGGCCCCTGGCGAACGCCACCCGGGCGATGCGCCGCAGGGTGTCCCGACCGTTGGGCTCCTTGCCGATGAGCCGCAGCGCGTGCGCCACCGCGTTCATCGCGTCCTCCAGCGCGCGCCGCCCCGGCTCCGTGTCCAGCTCCACCCAGTCCACCTCGAAGCTCAGCGGCTTGCCGCCCAGCTTCTGCTCTCCCGGCCAGAACTGCTCGGTGATGCCGTGCGCCAGCCGGTCCGCGTGCCGCAGCAGATCCTCCCGGTTCAGCGCGGGCCGCAGCAGGAAGGGCACCTGGTTGAGCACCGCCGGGGACTCGACCGTCACCGCGATCACCGAGGTGAACTCCACGTACGTCACCGACTCGCTGCGCGACAGCAGCCCCTCCTTCGCGGACGCCAGGAGGATGGCCTCACGAGGGAGGTAGTCCAACAGCACTCCCGACAGCCTCACGCCCTGCGCCAGGTGCAGCGTGAGCGTGAAGGTGGGGACGTCCTCCCCCGCCCGACCACGCGCCACCTGCGCGGCGAGAGCGTCCAGCATCTTCTCCACGCGACGTGCGACCAGCCGCTGCACCCCTTCCATGCGCTGCGCCTCCTGTGTGTCGGGTGTCCCGAGCCGATTCAGCGCCCGCCCCGGCGGCGGGCCTCGGCATCCATCACGCGCTTCTCTACCTTGACCCGGGCGAAGTTGGAGAACAACCCGTCCGGCTGCACTCCCTGCATCGCGCGCATCTGCTGGCGGAGATCCTCCAGCGTCTTCTCCGCCCTCCCCCGCCGCGTGGCCAGCTCCGCGTTCGAGGCGAAGCGGATGGACAGCATCGTGTCCACGTCCACACGGCCATCCAGCTCGCGCTCCTGAAGCTCCAGCGAGATGGGGCGCGGCACCGGGTCCTCCAGCGTCCTGGCCACCAGGGCCCGCAGCTCCTGGGCCCTCGCTCGCAGGGTCTCCTCGTCCGGGGCGGCCTCCAGCCGCTCCATCCCCGCGGCCAGTGCATCCACCAGCGGCGTCATCGCCTGGCGGCCCGGCGGAGACAGCAGCTGCGTCACGTAGGCATCCATCCCGTCCCCCCCGGCCTGCTCCACCACCTGGCGCAGCAGGGGCAGCCAGTCCGCCTTGAGCTGCTCGCGCACGGACGGCAACGGCGCCCTGGCCTGCCCGGCCTTCTGGAGCGCCTCGTCCAGGCCCTTCAGGACGGCCCCGGCCGGGAGCACACCGCGGGGCGCGGCCGAGCGATCATGCCAGCGGCTCTGCCGGACTTCCGGCGCCACCCCGGTGAAGGCCGGGCTGCCCGGGCTCGTCGTCTCCCCGTTGAGCGACGGCATGCCCGCGTGGCCTCGCGGCTTGTCGAAGATCGGACGCCCCGGATTGGTGGGCACGTCCGACGTGTCGAAGCCGTCCCCCCTCGAGCGCGCGGGCACTCGCGGCAGCCCGAGCCTGCGCGGCTCGATCGTCGTCGGCTCGTCGTCGTCCTGCCCCAGTGGCACACCCCGGGGAGGACCCTTTGGTTTCGACGGAGGTGGCGGCATGAGGTTCCTGGGGGCCATGTTGCTACGGCGTGGCACGGCAAGCAAAGCCACCCGGAGTAGGATGACGGCGGATGCCGCGCGCCCCCCATGCTCCTCCCGTCCTCGACGAGGAGGCGCTCGTCCACCAGTTCCCCGGACTCGACCGGCGCGCGCTCGGCGCCTTCTACACCCCCGCGCCCCTCGTGGAGCGCACCCTCGCGCTCGCCCTCTCGCATGCGGGAGAGGGGCCGCTCGCCGTGGTGGACCCCGCTTGTGGTGCCGGTGCCTTTCTCGCCGCCGCTGCCCGCGCCCGCCCCGAAGCGCACCTCTCGGGCCTCGAGCTCTCTCCCGAGGTCGCTCGTCTGTGTCAGGACCGCGTCCCCGCTGCCGATGTCCGCGTGGGCGATGCGCTGCGCGGTGGGTTGGAGCCCCTGCTCGCGAGCCTCCCTCCGGCTCGCCAGGAGGTGTGGATCGGCAACCCGCCCTACAACGGCACTTCCTCGCTCCTGAAGGACCGCGATGCCTACGCGCGTCTCCGTGCCCTCCTGCCCCTCGCGCTCCCCCAGGGCACCAGCCTGCGCGATGACTTCGCCTTCTTCCTGCTGCTCGCCGCGCACCGGCTCTCCTCTCGCCCCGGCGTGCTGGCCTTCATCACCCCCACCAGTCTCCTCGACGCCTTCCTCTACGCTCCCCTGCGCGAAACGCTCCTGCGCATGCTGTCCCTGCGTGAAGTGGTCGACCTCGGCCCCGGTGCCTTCGCTGGGACCCAGGTGCGCACCTGCATCACCGTGTGGACCTCTCCTCCGGATCCGCGGGTTCGGCCCGTCTACTCACGGGCCTCGGATTCGCGGCCCGAGTACTCCCGGCACCC
This sequence comes from Archangium sp., assembly GCF_057119385.1. Lineage (NCBI taxonomy): Bacteria > Pseudomonadati > Myxococcota > Myxococcia > Myxococcales > Archangiaceae > Archangium > Archangium sp. The sequence goes on from NZ_DBNGVP010000095.1 coordinate 118,799, forward strand.
TCACCCCGTCCCTCTCCCGGAGGGCGAGGGGATGTTGACGCAGGGGGGTTCGATATTGGGGACTCGTTTTGTCCCCGAGGCTCCTGAATGGCGCCTGGCGCCCACTCCTCCCGATGCCTCCGAGCTCGATGCCCGCTGGCGCTCCGAGGGCGAGCCCCTCGATACCCTCGTCCCCGTGAGTCTCCCCGGTGTGAAGACCCGCTTCGATGAGCTGCTCGTCGATGACGACCCTCAACGGCTCCTCGCCCGTCTCGAGGACTTCGCACGCTCACCCCCGGAGGCGCTCGAGGACTTCGCCCGGAGCCATGCCATCCCTTCCGCACTGCTGCCCAAGCTGCGCGCCTTGAAGGACGGGCCTCCCTTCACCGTGGACCCCTCCTGCGTGCGCCCCTTCTTCCGCTATGCCGGCGCGCGCCACCGAGGCACCCTCCCCCCCGAATCCCGCGCCTTCTGCTACCTCGACCGGCGCCTCATCCCTCGCGGAGACCACCGCCTCCGCGGTCCGTGGGATCCCCATCGCGGCGCCGTGAAGCTCCTCTTCAACGTGCGTGAACTTCCCCTCTCCGCCGCGCTCCTGGAGGAAGAGGGCTGCGTGCATGATCACCGGCACGCCCGCTTCGCGCCCCTGCTGGTGCCCCAGCGCGTGCGCGACGAGGGGCTCGACATCACCCGCGTCACCCGCTCCGAGGACTCCCTGGGCCCGCTCGTGCCCAACCTCTCGCCCCGTGGGCTGGCATGGGCGGAGCAGCTCGGCGGCCCGCTCGCCGTCTTCAAGGCCCTCGTGCGCTTCCTCAACGGACCCGATGTGCAGCGGCGCTGGGCTCCCGTGTACGGCGCCTCGCGTGTCGTGCCCGTTCCCCTGGCTGCTCTCCAGCCTTGAGGAACGCGCCCGGCGCATTAGTGTCCACCTTCACTCTCGTTCCGGAAGTCCGGAATCGGGAACCCTCGCAGTGAAGGAGACATCGTCCATGAAGACTCGTGCGCTGCTCACCGCCGCCGTTCTCTGCCTCGCCGGCCCCGCCCTCGCCCAGGGGAAGGCCCCCGCCGCCAAGGAGAAGGCCGCCGCCAAGAAGGACGAGAAGATGGCCGCCGCCGCGGGTGCCACCGCCAAGGCCGAGCTGAAGGACCAGAAGGGCCAGTCCGTGGGCGAGGTGACGCTCTCCGAGACGCCCCACGGCGTCCTCATCAAGGGCACGCTCTCCAACCTCCCCCCGGGCGAGCACGCCATCCACATCCACGAGACCGGCAAGTGCGAGGCCCCCTTCCAGACCGCCGGTGGCCACCTCAACCCCAACAAGAAGAAGCACGGCGTCCTCGCCGCCGAGGGCAAGCACGAGGGCGACCTGCCCAACCTCTACGTGGGCGCCGATGGCAAGGCGCAGTTCGACGCCTTCGCCCATGACCTCAAGCTGAAGGACGTGCAGGACGCGGACGGAGCGGCCGTCGTCGTCCACGCGGGCGTGGATGACTACAAGAGCGACCCCGCCGGCAACGCGGGCGACCGCATCGCCTGCGGCGTCGTGCAGGTGCAGAAGTAGCCTCGACTCGACGTGAGGGGCTGGGAGCCGGAATCGGGTGTCCCAGCCCCGGCCTACAACGGCCGCGCCTCGGGCCCTCCCGCCACGGCGGAGAGATCCACCTGCTTCCCCTCCGGCGGCGGCGTGAACCGGCGCAGCGTCCCCTCTTGCCAGCGCAGGAACACCAGCGAGGGGTCCTCGAGCGGCACATCGAACTCGAAGCCCAACCGTGTCGGCCCCTGGGCGTCCGCGGCCAGCACCGTCACCCGCATTCCCTCCAGCTTCACCTCCGCGCCCCGCGCCAGCATGTGCTCCGGAGAACGGAGCGTCTGCTCGGCCTCGGTGGCGAGGAAGTGGCCTCCGTTGGGGAGCTCCAGCGCGAGCGAGTTCGGCCCGGTGCGCGTGACGATGGGCGACTCCTGCACCATCGCCAGTGGCCACCACGAGCGGGGCAGCACTTGTCCTTCCAAGGCCCAGTGGACGGGGATGTACAGCAGCACGCCGATGTCCCGGGCCTCGAGCACCACCACGCGCTGGGACGCGATGCGCGCCGGATCCAGCTCGCCCCTCACCTTCCGCGCCAGCTCCACGGAGCCCGTCCCGAGCTGACGGATCATCATCGACATCGCGGGCCAACTCAGCGGCGCGAGCACGAGGTGGAACAGCGCGAGCACGGCCCCCGCCACGGCCATGCCCCGAGGACGCCAACCCCTCGCCCGCGAGCGCCACGCATGCCGGAGCACCACGGCCAGCAGCACCGAGGCGCCCAGGCTCGGCACGAACAGCAGCCGGCCCATGGGCATGCTCGAGGTCACGGGCAGCAGCGACAACAACGCGCCCACGGCGAGCCAGCGGCTGTGCCGTTGCTCCTCCTCGGAGAGCCCGGGCCAGGCCGAGCGCACCAGCACGACGAGTACCGCGAGCCCGGCCACTCCCAGGGCCACCAGCGCCGGACGGCTGGCCAGAATGATGCCCCAGAGGTCCACGGGAACCCCCACCAGTCCGCCGATGAGCGCGGGCACCCGGCCGAGCGCGGCCACCAGGTAGCGTCCCGGCTCTCCCACCGGATCCAGGTACATGGCGGACCCGTACGCGCCATACCCGAGCGCCTTGTACACACCGAGGTAGGCGACCGCGAGCACCGCCGCGGGAGCCACGGCCCGCAGCCGCTCCGCCACCGTCCCCCGGGCACCCGACAGCTCATACGCCAGCACGTAGGCGAAGACGCCCAGCGCCGACTCCCCCGCCGTCAGGCTCGCCGCGAGCGCGACGAGCGAGACCGGCAGGGCCCACCGCTTTCCCGCCTCGCGCCACTCGAGGTGCATCCACAGGCCCACCAGGGCCAGAGCGGTGGACACCAGGGCGTTGCGGTTGGAGATCCACCCCACGGGCAGCAGGTGCGCGTCGTCCACGGCGAACAGCAGCAGCGCGAGCACCGCGAGGGAACCGGGCATCACGCGCCGCAGCAGCCCCCCGAACAGGGCCACCACCCCGAGGTACCAGAGCACCGAGTGCACGTGATAGCCCACCGCGTTACGGCCGAAGAGGCGGTAGTCCAGCGTCTCGAGCGCGCTCGACAGCGGGCGCCAGAAGGCGATCTTCAGCTCGGGCAGCGTCCACCAGGGATAGGGCCCCTCCTGCACGATGCGGCGCATGCCCTCGGCGTCTCCTCCGGCGAAGCGGAAGAGGTCCATCGGCGAGCCCAGGGGCCACCTGCCCTCGAAGATGAGCAGGTGCAGGTTGTCATCCAGGGCGAACCCCATGCCCAGCGTGGACAGACCCAGCACCAGGGCCACGGCGAGGCAGGCCCAGAGGGCCCGGGGAGAATCGTATCCGCACTTCGAAGAGGAGTCGTCCATGGGGGCGTGACCTCCGACAACGCCGCCACGCCCCGGGTTCCCCGTGGAAGCTCAAGACCCCTGCTCCTGGCCCGCCACCCACGTGGCGAGCACCGTGAGGTCCTCCCGGAGCAGCGTGAGATCGGCGCGGTAGCCCGGCGCCAACCGGCCCAGGTGTCCGTCCAACCCGAGGTAGCTCGCGGGATGGAGCGACGCCATGCGCAGGCACTCCTCGAGCGGCAGCCCGAGCAACCGGACGCAGTTGCGCACCGCCGTCACCATGTCGATGTCCGCGCCGGCCAGTGTTCCGTTCTCCGTCACGAGGCGGCCCTCCCGGCGCAGGATGGTGCGGCCATACAGCGTGAACGAGGCCGCCCCGGTGCCCACCGGAGGCATGGCATCGGTGACGAGGAAGACCCGGCCGGGCCGCTTGACCTTCAGGAGCAGGCGCAGCATCGCCGGATGGACGTGGATGCCATCCGCGATGACCCCGCACCACGCCTCGTCCGCTTCGAGCGCCGCCACCACCGGGCCCGGCTGACGGCTCTGCGCGGGCGGCATGGCGTTGAACAGGTGCGTGAACCCCCGTACGCCCGCCGCCAGGGCCTCGCGCGTCCGCTCATACGTCGCCGCCGTGTGGCCCGCCGAGAGCACCACCCCCGCCGCGGCGAGCCGCCCGATGACGGCATCCTCCACGCACTCCGGCGCCAGCGTCACCACCAGCCGGCCCCCCTGCCCGGCCAGGCGCTCCGGCAGCGCGCTCAGGTAATCGACATCCCCGGCGCCGGGCACACGGATGAAGCGTGACTCGTGCACCCCGGGCCGCTCGCCACTGATGAAGGGACCTTCCAGGTGGATGCCGAGCACACCGCTGGCCGGCCGGCGCATCGCTTCGAGCGCGGCCTCGCAGGCCTCGCGCATCCTGTCCGGCGCATCGGTGATGAAGGTGGGCAACAGCCCCGTGGTGCCCGAGCGCCGGGCCGCCGCCGCGATGGCGAGCGCCGCCTCGGGGGTGGGCGTGTCGTTGAAGAGCACGCCTCCGGCTCCGTTGACCTGGGCATCCAGGAAACCCGGCACCAGCAGCGTGCCCCCCGGCAACCGCTGCACCTGGGCTCCGGCCGGCACGGCGTCCAACGGCACCACCGCGCGGATGCGCTCACCCTCGAGCACCAGCCCGTGGTCCTCGAGCATGCGCTCGCCGGTGAAGAGGCGTGCTCCCGTGAGGATGCGTGTCATCACACCGTCTCCGTCACCTTGCGCAGGTGCGCGGGGACATCCGGGTCCATCCCGCGCGCCACCGCCAGCCGGTGGACCGACATGTAGAAGCTCTGCACCTGGCACAGGGGCGCGATGGCGCTCGGCACTCCCGGGACCACGGGCAGAAGCTCGGCTCCCGGTACCGCGAGCACCGAGCGGACATCCGCTCCCAGCTCCACCATGCGGCGCACCACGCTCCGCGTCCCCTCGGCCGAGCTGTCCTCCTGCCCCAGCGCCAGCACGGGGAAACCGCGTCCCACCAGCGCGAGCGGACCGTGGATGACCTCGGCGGTGCTGAAGGCCTCGGCGTGCAGCCGGCACGTCTCCTTGAACTTCAGCGCCAGCTCGAGCGCCGCGCCGAGCCCCATGCCCCGCCCCAGTACGAACAGGTTGTGCGCTCCCGTGAGCCGCTCCAGCGCCGGCCACCAGTCCAGCGCCCGCGCCGCCTCCAGCGCCTCCGGCAGCCGCGCCACCGCATCCCGCAGCACCGCCTCTCCGGACCAGTGCGCCACCAGCTGCAGGAAGGCGAGGCCCGAGAGGATATAGGACTTCGTGGCGGCCACGCTCTGCTCGGGGCCGGCGCACAGCGGCAGCCCGATGTCGCAGAGCGAGAAGAGCGGCGAGTCCTCGTTGTTGATGAAGCCGATGACCAGCGCGCCTCCCGCTCGGGCCGCCTCCGTCAGACGCAGGAGGTCCGGACTGCGGCCGGACTGCGAGACGGCCACGAAGAGGCACTCCCGGAAATCGAAGCCCCGGGTGTTGTAGACCGAGGCCACGCTCGGACCCACCGAGGCCACCGCGCGCCCCAGCGTGGTTTCGATCAGGTACTTGCCGTAGCTCGCCGCATGGTCGGAGCTGCCCCGCGCACAGGTGACGACGAAACGCGGAGGCCGCTGGCGCAGCCGCTCACCCAGTCCGGCGAAGGCCGCCTCGCAACGGGAGATCTGCCGGCGAGCGGCCTCGGCCGACTGGGCGGCCTCGAGTGCCATGGCGGGAAGGGAGGAGGTGTCCACCCTTCCAATCTAATCCCCACGGCGGCCCTGGGGAGACCCCACGGCCCGCGAGCGTGCTCAACGGCACAGAGGCCGCGAGGACGCACCCGCGTTGGACGCGAGGAGCCCGAGGAACTCGCTCGCCTGGGGCTCCTGGCCGCTGGACCAGAGCGCGGACTCCGCCCAGCACTGCACCCACGGGGTGCTCCAGTCCGCCGGGAGCTCGCCGCACTGGCCCCGGCGCCAGGTGCCACGGGCCTGGGCATCCCGCTTCACCGCCTCCAACACGTAGGGCGTGAGCTGCGCGACGAAGGCGTCCGCGTAGGCCTGCTCGGCCGGAATCACCAGCGGATCCGCCTGGAGCCCTCCGGGCCGGAAGCCCACGTGCTCCTGGTCCTGGAACCGCAGCGCCCCCGCGGCCTGCACGGGCTCGGTGGACCCCGGCGTGCTCGACTGGAGCTTGAACCGGTAGTTCGACGACCAGTTGTAGGTGAACACCGAGTAGGCGAAGGTGTCGTGCACGTCCTCCAGCACCGTCTCGGAGGTGTTGGACAGACTGTCGCGCGCGGCCTCGAGCTCACGCGAGCTGCTCTCGTACCCGTCGGCCGCCTTCTTGGCTTCGGCGCAGAGCGTCTTCTTGTCCGGAGGAGGGGGGCAGCCCACGCACGTCGCGTCGTGGACCTTGTCCGCGCGCTCGCACGCGGCCTGCTTGTCCGCCTTCACCTTCCGGGCCTGCTCGAAAGCGCTCTCGGCGAGATCGAGACGCTCCCGGGCCCTGCGGTACTCGGGGTTGCGGACCTCCCGCCTGCCACTGACGTAATCCAGGTTGCGCACGTCCTCGGTGACCGTCTGCACGGCGCGCTGGATGAGCGCATCCACCCAGACCTGGAACACATCCGGCTGGCCCGTCACCGTTCCCGTGGACGCGCACCGCGCCCAGGCCGGCAGCGACGAGGCCATGCGCTCGCACAGGCCCGAGAGCCCGTTGGCGATCCGGGGAGACATCGAGCCGTCGAGGTGGGCCATCACGGGAATGGCGCTCTGGGCATAGAAGCTCTGGCGGGCCGAGACGACCCGCGAGGCCGCCTCCGAGGAAGGCGAGAGGCACTGCGCCGCGGACATCAGCACGACGGAAGCGCCATGCGCGTCCGCGCCCCGCGCCGTGGTGGCGAGCTCCGAGAAGCGCGAGGCCAGCCCCGCCGCGCGCTCGGTGATCAGCGTCTGGAAGCCCGGGACGGGGAGCTGCTGGGCGCGCGACTGGAGACAGGCCAGTCCGGCCACCGCCGTGCCCAGCGGGCCCTCCGGCTGCCATTGCGAGCAACGCTGCACGTGGAGCTCACTGGCCTTCTCGAGCAGCCCGTTGACCTCGGCGTGCGCGGGGATGAGGTCCTTGGCGTCCAGCAGCGGAGGGAGGCACCGGTCGAGGTCGCCCGCCTCGCACGGCGGACGCGCGGACTCGAGGGCCTGGTCCGTCGCCTTCTGCGCGAAGAGAGGGAAGCGGCTACACGCGTCCTTGTCATCGGGAGCGGCGGCACAGGCCGAGCGGTAGGCGCGGGCGGCGGTCAGGAAGTCACCACGCACCGCCGCGTCCTTGGCCTGGGCCATGGCCTCACGGTAGGCGGTGTTGCAACCACTCGCGGCGAGGAGAACGAGCAGCAGGGAGAAACGCGAGAGCAGGGGATGGGAATGCATTGCCCCCGCATCCTAACGCCTAACGGGGGTTCCGCGTGTGCTAGGACTCGCGCCCATGGCCAGGTACATCGCCCTGCTGCGCGGAATCAACGTCGGTGGGAACAAGAAGGTCCCCATGGCTCAGCTCCGCGAGCTGATGGAGGGGCTCGGCTACACCGAGGTCGCCACCCTGCTCCAGAGCGGCAACGCCGTGTTCACGTGCAAGGAGAAGAATCCGGCGAAGGTCGCCCGGCAGCTCGAGGCGGCCATCATCCAGGAGTTCGGCTTCGAGGTCTCCGTCGTCCTGCGCACGCGGGACGAGCTGGAAGCGGTGATCAAGGCCAACCCCCTGCCCGGCGCCGAAGACGCTCCCTCCCAGTTCCTGGTGACGTTCCTCTCCGAGGCACCGGACCCCAAGCGGTTCGCGCAGATCGACCCGGCGGCCTACCTGCCGGACGAGTTCCGCCTGGTCGGCCGGGAGATCTACGCCCGGTTCCCGAACGGCGTCGGGAGGTCGAAGCTGGCCCCCGTGCTCGGAGGGACGCGCCTGGGGGTCATCCCGACCGCTCGCAACTGGAGCACCGTCACGAAGCTCCTGGAGCTCGCCGACGGCTGAGCGGGGGGCCCCGCTGACATCTCGATGTAGGCAGAGCCCGACATGGAGGTGGGCTGTCCTCTCCACTCGCCGCTCCGCTATTCTCCGCCCCCCGCCCTTCCACGCGAGACGGAATCCGAGATGACGCCAGTTCCCCGCACCACCGAGGCCACGGCAGCCCGCCCCTCTTCGACTCCCGACGACGTCCGCGTCGTTCCCGCGGCAGTCGCCCAGCGGCGGCTCTGGGTCATGGATCAGTTCGAGCCGGGCAGCTCCTTCTACAACCTGTCCACCTCCCTGCGGCTGCCGGGCACCCTCGACGCCGCCGTGCTCGAGCGCGGCCTGGATGAGCTCCTCCGCCGTCACGAGGTGCTCCGCACCACCTTCGCCTCCGTCGACGGGACGCCCATCCAACGGATCTCCCCCCCGCGGCCCTTCGCCCTGTCCATCATCGACCTGAGCCACCTGCCTCCCGCGGAGCGCCAGGCCGAGGCGTCTCGCCTGGCCACCCAGGAGGCAGGCAAGCCCTTCGAGCTCTCCACCGCCCCCCTCATCCGGGGCACCCTCCTGCGGCTCGGCGAGCAGGAGCACCAGTTCCTCCTCACGCTCCACCACACCATCTCCGACGTGCGGTCCCTGGGGGTGCTCCTGCGCGAGCTCCGGACCACCTACGACGCGCTCGCCGCCGGCCAGCCCGCGCCCCTCCCCGAGCCCTCCACCCGGTACGAGGACTTCGTCCGCTGGCAGCAGGAGTTCCTCCACGGTGAGGCCGTTGCGGGCCTGCTCGACTGGTGGCGGAAGCAGCTCGCCGGAGTCCCCAACATCCTCGAGCTGCCCACGGATCGCCCTCGGGGGACCGTCCAGAGGCAGGAGCGCGCCAGTCATTCCGTGACGCTCCCCGCGTCCCTCACCCGGGGCCTCGAGGCACTCGCCCAGCGGGAGGACGCCACGCTGTTCATGACGCTCCTCACCGGCTTCAGCACCCTGCTCCACCGCTACTCCGGCCAGGAAGACGTCGTCGTCGGAGCCCGTGTCAGCGGCCGCACCCGGCCCGAGCTGGAGAACGTCGTTGGCCCCATCGCCAACACGCTCGCCTTGCGCAACAACCTGTCGGGCTCCCCTCGTTTCGTGGAGCTGCTCGCCCGCGTGCGCGAGGTCACGCGCGCCGCCCTGGCCCACCAGGAGCTTCCCTTCGAGACGCTCGTCGAGGCGATCCAGCCAGAGCGCAACCTCGGCCACGCGCCCATCTTCCAGGTGATGTTCGACCTGCAGGACGCGCTCACGGCCAGCGCTGGGGCGCCCGTGATCGCCCGGAGCGCCAAGACCGATCTGACGCTGTTCATGGCCCGGACGGCCGAGGGCCTGAGCGCCACCTTCGACTACGACATCGACCTCTACGACGCCGAGCGCATCCAGCGCATGGCCGGCCACTTCCAGCTGCTGCTGGAGTCCGCGGTCGCGCGGCCCTCCCAGTCCATCTCCTCGCTCCCGATCATCCCCGAGGCCGAGTGGCGCACCCTGCGCGAGTGGAACTCCGCCACCTTCGACTTCCCTCGCGACCGGTGCGTCCACGAGATCTTCTCCCAGCAGGCCGCCCTCACCCCTGACGCTCCCGCCGTCACCTACGGCCCCAGGTCCTTCACCTATCGCGAGCTCGACGAGCGCTCCAACCAGCTCGCCCGCCACCTGCGCGCCCAGGGCGTCGGCCCCGAGGTCCTCGTCGGCCTGTGCGTCGATCGCTCCGTGGACCTCATCCTGGGCATCATGGGCATCCTCAAGGCGGGCGGTGCCTACCTGCCCCTGGATTCCGCCTACCCCGCCGAGCGTCTGGCCTTCATGCTCGAGGACGCCAGCGTCAGCGTGCTGCTCGTCCACCAGGACAAGCTCCGGCGCTTGCCCGCCTTCTCTGGCCCCATCGTCCGGCTCGACGCCGACGCGGACCTGAAAGCCATCGGCCGCGAGTCCGCCGAGCCGCTTCCTCCCACCGCCTGCCCCGACAACCTCGCCTACGTCATCTACACCTCGGGCTCCACCGGCAGGCCCAAGGGCAGCGCCATCTACCACCGCACCATCTTCGCCCTCGTGGACGACAAGGACCTGCACCCCTTCGGCCCGAAGGACCGCGTCGCCCAGACGTCCAACATCTCCTTCGACCCCAGCGTCTTCGAGATCTGGGGCGCGCTGACCCACGGCTCCCACCTGATGGGAATGACCGCCGACCCCGCGCGTGCGCCCGAGGACTTCACGGCCCAGGTGCGGGACCAGGCCATCAGCGTCATGTTCTGCAGCACGGCGGTGCTCAACCTCCTGGCGCGCCAGTACCCGGCGACCTTCCGGAACGTCGACACGCTCTTCTTCGGTGGCGAGGCGGCGGACCCCACCGCCCTGCGCGAGCTCTTCAAGCACGGCCCTCCGCGCCGGCTGGTCAACGGCTACGGCCCCACCGAGTGCACCGTCTTCTCCACCTACTACGATGTCGCCACGCCGCCGCCCGCCGGCTCGTCCGTGCCCATCGGCCGGTCCCTGGGCAACGGCGCCATCTACATCCTCGACAAGCACATGCAGCACGTCCCCATCGGCGTGCCCGGTGAGCTCTACGTCGCCGGTGAGCGGCTCGGCCGCGGCTACTTCAACCGCCCCGATCTCACCGCTCGCATCTACGTGCCCGACCCCTTCAGCTCCACCCCGGGTGCCCGCCTCTACAAGACGGGGGACCTCGGGCGCTTCCTGCCCGACGGCCGCATCGAGTACCTGGGCCGCATCGACCACCAGGTGAAGATCCGCGGCTTCCGCGTGGAGCTGGGGGAAATCGAGGAGCAGCTGCGCCTGCACTCCAGCGTCAAGGATTGCACCGTGCAGGCCGTGGAGGCCGGCGGAGACCGGAAGATCGCCGCCTGGTTCGTCCCCCGCGAGAACGCCGCGCCCACCGCGTCCGAGCTGCGCTCCTTCCTGCGCGAGCGCCTGCCGGAGCACATGCTGCCGGCCTCCTTCACGACCCTCTCCGAGCTGCCGCTCACGCCCAACGGCAAGGTGGACCGGCGCGCCCTGCCCGCTCCCGACACCACGCGCGGAGACGAGGACAGCTATCAGCCTCCGAGCACCCCCACCGAGAAGACGCTGGCCCGGCTCTGGAGCTCGCTGCTGGAGCTGGAGCAGGTCAGCGTCCATGACAACTTCTTCCACCTCGGTGGCCACTCGCTGCTCGCCACCCAGCTGCTCACCCGCGTCAACGAGACGTTCCGCCTCCAGCTCCCCCTGCGCCGCATCTTCGAGGCCCCGACCCTCGCGCAACAGGCGGAGGTCGTCGAGGCCACCCTGCGCAACGGCGCGACGGATCTGCGCCCGGAGCTGCGGCCCATCCCCCGCGGCGGCGACCTCCAGATCTCCTCCACCCAGGAGCGGATCTGGCTCATGGAGCAGCTGCACCCCGGCAACCTCGCCTACCGGATCCTCGTCTCCTACCGCATCACCTCGCCGCTGGACGTCGCCGTGCTCCAGCGCAGCCTGGATGAGCTGCTGCGCCGGCATGAGGCGCTCCGCACCCTGCTCGTCGCCACCGGCGAGGGGGTCCCCGTGCAGCGGATCGCTCCTCCTGGACCCTTCTCCCTGCTCGTCACGGACCTGAGCCACCTGCCCCCCGCGGAACGCGAGGCCGAGGCCGCGCGCATGTCCCTCGTGGAGCTCCATCGGACGCTCGACGTCACCACCGGCCCGCTCATCCACGGCACCCTGCTGCGGCTGGGCGAGCAGGAGCACCAGCTCCTCATCACGGTCCACCACATCGTCTCCGATGGCTGGTCCCTGCGGGTGATGATGCCCGAGCTGCGCACCCTCTACGGGGACTTCGCCGCGGGCCGGCCCTCGTCGCTCCCCGAGTTCCCCCTCCAGTACGCGGACTTCGCCGCCTGGCAGCGGCAGTGGCTGAAGGGCGAGACCCTCGACCAACTGCTCGCCTACTGGAAGAAGCAGCTCGCCGGAGCCCCCGCCATCCTCGCGCTGCCCACGGACCGGCCGAGGCCTCCCGTCCACCGCTACAAGGGCGACATCCTGACCATCCGCCTGGGCGAGACGCTCACCCGGGCCATCGAGAACCTCGGCCGCGAGAAGGGTGTCACGCTGTTCATGACGCTCCTGGCCGGCTTCAACGTCCTGATGCAGCGCTACTCGGGCCAGGATGACATCGTCGTGGGCTCGCCCATGGCGGGCCGCATCCAGCCCGGACTCGAGCGCATCATCGGCATGTTCATCAACACGCTCGTGCTGCGCAGCGACCTGTCGGGGGACCCGACCTTCGTGGAGCTGCTCGGCCGCGTGCGCGAGACCACCCTCGGCGCCTACTCCAACCAGGAGATGCCCTTCGAGAAGCTGGTCGAGGACATCCAGCCGGAACGCACCCTCAGCCACTCGCCGATCGTGCAGGTGACGTTCGTGCTGCAGAGCGTGCCCACGCTGGAGGCGGATCCGTCCGCCCCGCTGCAGATGACCGCCACCGCGGAGCCGTGGGAGCTGTACAGCGGCGCGTCCAAGAGCGACCTGACGCTGTTCATGGCCCGGTATCCCGAGGGCCTGAGCGCCACCTTCGAGTACGACACCGATCTCTTCGACCGTGAGCGCATCCAGCGCATGGCCGAACACTTCCAGATGCTGCTGGAGGCCGCGGTCGCCCAGCCCGCTCAGCCCATCTCCTCGCTGCCGATCCTCACCGACGCCGAGCGGCGGACTTTGCGCGAGTGGAACTCCGGCACCCGCGACTTCCCTCGCGACCGGTGCGTCCACGAGCTCTTCTCCCAGCAGGCCGCCCGGACTCCGGACGCTCCCGCCGTCACCTACGGCCCGCACTCCCTCACCTACCGCCAGCTCGACGAGCGCTCCAACCAGCTCGCCCGCCACCTGCGCTCCCAGGGTGTGGGCCCCGAGGTCCTCGTCGGTCTGTGTGTCGATCGCTCCGTGGATCTCGTCGTGAGCATCCTGGGCATCCTCAAGGCGGGTGGCGCCTACCTGCCGCTGGACTCCTCCTACCCCTCCGAGCGCCTGGCCTTCATGCTCGAGGACGCCAGCGTCAGCGTGCTGCTCGTCCACCAGGACAAGCTCCAGCGCCTGCCCGCCTTCTCCGGACCCGTCGTCCGGCTCGACTCGGATTCGGACCGGGAAGCCATCCGCGGCCAGTCCGCCGAGCCGCTTCCTCCCGCCGCCTGCCCGGACAACCTCGCCTACGTCATCTACACCTCCGGCTCCACCGGCAGGCCCAAGGGCAGCGCCATCTTCCACCGCGGCATCTGCGCCCTGTCCTACGACAGGGACTTCCACCCGTTCTCCCCGACGGACCGCGTCGCGCAGGCCTCCAACGCCTCGTTCGACCCGAGCACCTTCGAGATCTGGGGAGCCCTGCTGCACGGTGCGCATCTGGTGGGCATCACCGCCGACCCCGCGCGTGCACCCGAGGACTTCACCGCCCAGGTGCGGGACCAGGGCATCACCGTCATGTTCGTGACCACGGCGGTGCTCAACCTCCTGGCGCGCCAGTACCCGGCGACCTTCCAGAACGTCCACACCCTCGTCTTCGGTGGCGAGGCGGCGGATCCCCTGGCGCTGCGGGAGATCTTCAAGCACGGGCCTCCGCGGCGGCTGGTCAACGGCTACGGCCCCACCGAGTGCACCGTCTTCTCCAGCTTCCACCCCGTCGCCTCGCCGCCGCCCGTGGGCCTTCCCGTGCCCATCGGCCGGCCCCTGTCCAACGGCCCCCTGTACATCCTCGACAAGCGCCTCCAGCACGTGCCCGTCGGCGTGCCCGGTGAGCTCTACGTCGCTGGCGAGCGCCTGGGCCGCGGCTACTTCAACCGCCCCGAGCTCACCGCCCGCATCTACGTGCCCGACCCCTTCAGCGCCACCCCGGGTGCCCGCATGTACAAGACGGGTGACCTCGCGCGCTTCCTGCCCGATGGCCGCATCGAGTACCTGGGCCGCATCGACCACCAGGTGAAGATTCGCGGCTTCCGCGTGGAGCTGGGGGAGATCGAGGAGCAGCTGCGCCTGCACCCTGGCGTCAAGGACTGCACCGTGCAGGCCGTGGAGGTCGGTGGAGACCGCAAGCTCGCCGCCTGGTTCGTTCCCCGCGAGCAGGCGCCCACCGCGTCCGAGCTGCGTGCCTTCCTGCGCGAGCGCCTGCCGGAGCACATGCTGCCGGCCTCCTTCACCGAGCTCGCCGCCCTGCCGCTCACGCCCAACGGCAAGGTGGACCGCCGCGCCCTGCCCTCGGCCGAGCCCACGCGGAGCGACGATCACAACCACGTCCCTCCGCGCACGCCCACCGAGGAGGCCCTGTGCCGTATCTGGGCCGCTCTCCTGGAGGTGGCGCGTGTCGGCATCCACGACAACTTCTTCCACCTCGGCGGCCACTCGCTGCTCGCCACCCAGCTCATCTCCCGCATCCGGACGGAGTTCGGGGTGCAGCTGCCCCTGCGCTTGTTGTTCACGGGTCCCACGGTGGCCGAGATGGCGCAGCACCTCGGCGAGCGGCCGGGACAGGTGGTTCCCGTCGTGGAGCTCCAGCGCGCGATTCCGCCGCTGGTCCATGCGCCTCGCGGCGGCTCGCTCGCGGTGTCCTTCACCCAGGAGCGCTTCTGGCGCTTCTTCCAGCGCGCCCCCGAGTCCAGCGCCTACAACATCCCCTGCGCGTTCCGGCTGCGCGGCCGGGTGGATCCCCGCGCCATGCGGGGCGCCTTCCAGGCGCTCATCGCCCGGCACGAGTCCCTGCGCGCCACCTTCTTCGAGGAGCAGGGCCGCCTGCGGCAGCGGATCTCCGACTCGGTCGACTTCCAGATGCGGGAAGTGGATCTGCGCGGGCGGGAGAACGGCGAGGACGAGGCCCGCAAGCTCATGGCCGAGGGCGCCGCACGCCCGTTCGATCTGACGCGCGGACCGCTGCTGCACGCCACGCTGATGCGGCTGGCGGACGAGGATTCCCTGCTGTTCTTCTGCGTGCACCACATCGCGTCGGACGGCTGGTCCATGGGCGTCATGGCCCGCGAGCTGGGCGCGCTGTACTCGGCGCTGGTCGACGGCCGTGAGCCCGAGCTGCCGCCGCTGCGCTTCCAGTACCCGGACTACGCGGCCTGGCAGCGGAGCTGGCTGGCCGGTGAGGAGCTGGAGCAGCGGCTCGGGTACTGGAAGAAGGCGCTGGCGGGCGCACCCACGGAGCTGGCGCTCCCCACGGACAAGCCGAGTCCTCCGACCCGGACCTTCCAGGGCACCTACCGCGATGTCGTCTTCGGCCGGGAGCGCAGTGCCGCGCTGCATGCGCTCTGCCAGCAGGAGCGGGTGACGCCGTACATGGCCATTCTGTCGGCGCTCGGCACCGTGCTGGCCCGGCGCTCGGGTCAGGAGGAGGTGGTGATTGGCTCGCCCATCGCCAACCGGCTCCTGTCGGATGTCGAGCCGCTCATCGGCATCTTCGTCAACGGGCTGGCCCTGCGCGTGGACTTGAGGGGCACGCCGGGCTTCCGCGAGCTGCTGCGGCGGGTGCGCGAGGAGACGCTGGGTGCCTTCGCGCACCAGGAGGTGCCCATCGACCTGGTGGCGGCGACGGTCGCGCCACAGTCTCCGCCGAACCGCTCGCCCCTGTTCCAGGTGATGTTCGTCCTGCAGAACGCCCCGGAGTCGCCGCTGGAGATGAAGGGACTCACGGTACAGCCGTACGGGGTGGACCGCGGCAACGTCACCTACGAGCTCGCGCTGTCGCTGCAGGAGACGTCCGAGGGCTTCGCCGGTGTGCTGGAGTTCAACACCGACCTGTTCGCGCCGGCCACTGGCGAGAGCATTCGCTCGGAGGTGATCCGGTTGCTGGACGCCGTGCTGGCGAATCCGGAGCTGCCGGTGGGTCCGGGCATGCGGGAGGTGTGAGGTAGCGCGGGCGCCCTCTTCCTCCGGGAGAGGGTGCCCGGGCCTGTGTCCGGGCGCAGGTGAAACGAACACGTGAATTCCTGGGATTGGGGCTTTTTCTCATCTCCATTTCGCGCTACGAGCGCGGTCCCATGAAGACCTCTTGTACGCGCCACGTCCTGTCCCCCTCACTGCTCGCCCTCGCCGGTCTGCTCGGGCTGTCCTCCTGCGCTCCCGAGACACTCGAGCAGGAGGAGCCCGGCACCCTCCGGTCCGCCCTCTACTACCCCTCCATCACCTACGGCACGCTCCAGACGCTCGCGCCCGGGGTGACGTACCGGCACGCCAGCGACGTGTCGGTGCCCTGGCAGCTCGACATCATCGAGGTGGACCTGGCCAACCCCAATGTGGAGCTGGTGCCGCTGGTGCGCGCGGGGACGGGCGTGGAGCGGACGAGCGCGATGGCGGCCAGGGCGGGCGCCATCGCCGCGGTGAACGCGGGGTACTTCGCCAGCACGGGACAGTCCTACAGCCACATCGAGGTGGATGGGACCGTCCTGGCGACGAATGCCTCCTCGCGGCCGGCGCGCTCCACCTTCGGCCTGTCGGCCCAGCACAACGCCACGCTGCTCCAGGTGCGGGTGGACTCCACCAACACCCCCGTGCCCGCGGAGCCGGCCTACGGCTCCATCCTCGATGCCATCGGCGGAGGCCCCAACCTGGTCACCAACGGCGTCGTGGACGTGCGGGACGTGGAGGAAGGCTTCGATGCGGCCAGTGGCATCGGCGCCACCACCCGTAGCCCCCGCACGGCCCTGTGCCACAAGAGCGCCTCGAAGAAGGTCTACCTGGTCACGGTGGATGGCCGCCAGAGCGGCTGGAGCGTGGGCATGACCCTGGCGGAGATGGCCCGGCTGCTCGTGGACCTGGGGTGTGATCGGGGCATGAACTACGACGGAGGCGGCTCGACGACGGCCTGGGTCAACGGCGCGGTGGTGAACCGGCCCTCGGATGGCACGGAGCGCTCGGTGGTCTCGGCCTGGGGCGTGGTGCCGTCCTTCGTCATCGACAACGGCGACGCCGAGTTCAGTGCGGTGGGCACCTGGACCGTCTCGGCCAACGCCGGCTACTACGCCACGGAGTCGCTGTACCGTGTCGGCGGCACGGGCGCCAACAGCGCGACGTGGCGCCCCAACCTGGCCCGGAGCGGCAAGTACAACGTCTACGCGTGGTGGGTGAGCTCCAGCAACCGTGCCTCCGCCGCGCCCTTCGATGTGCGCCACGCGCTGGGCACCACCCGGGTGACGGTGGACCAGCGTGCCCAGGGCGGTCAGTGGAACCTGCTGGGCACCTTCTCCTTCAACGCGGGCACCGCGGGGGCGGTGACGCTGACGGATGCGGTGCCCTCCAGCCAGGTGCTCTCCGCGGATGCGGTGAAGTTCGTCTACGCCGGCACGCTGTAGTCACCTACTTGTGCAGCGAGGTCGTGGCCTCGTCCGCGGACACCACCTGGATGCTCCGCGGGCGCTCGGCGATCTTCAGGAGACGCGCGAGCGCTCCAGCCAGTTGCTCGGTGGGGCTCGGCGTGCCCGCCACCGTCAGCACCATCTCGTAATCATCCCCCTCCGAGCCGGAGATGATCTGCGTGCGCGCGGTAATCACACCCGGGAGCGTCGTGGCCAGACGGCGAACCGAGGCCATGCAGATCTTCTCGCCGCCCTTCACGAGGAAGTCCGAGAACCGCCCCTGGAAGTACAGGTAGCCCTCCGCGTCGATCTCGAACCGGTCTCCGGTGGCCAGCACTCCGGGAGCACGCAGAGCCAGGAGCTTCTCGCCCTCCACGAAGCCGATCCGGCGCTTCATCACCGTGTCCGAGGACACGATGAGCTCCTTGTGCCCACCGGGGCGGGGAGACAGCGACACCTGGACTCCAGGCAGCGGCAAACCCACCGAGGCGAAGCGGTGCTCCGGCTCCGCATGGGCCGCCAGCGTCGCGACACGGGGCCCGGCCTCCGAGAGGCCATAGGTGAGGTACAGCTCGCCCTTGGGCCGCAGGCGGAGCAACTGGGCCACGTGCTGCGGGGAGAGCACGTCCCCACCCACCCCCAGACAGCGCGTCTCCTCGGGGAAGGGCCCACCGTGCTGGAGCAGCGAGCGCACCAGGAGCGGCGTCAGCGCGGAAACGGTGATGCCACGCTCGGCGAGTATCCGCAGGTACGAGGCGGGCTGGAACGGAGGCCCGCGGATGATGAGGTCCGCGCCACGCAGCAGCGAGGCGAAGGCCTGCGCCACCATCGAGTACGAGTAATACAGCGGCAGGTCCACCAGCACCCGGTCGCCCGAGCGCAGCCCGACGGCATCGGCATGGCGGAGCGCATTGCGGAACAACGCCGCCAGGTCGAACACGCACCCACTGGCGAAGCCCGAGGTCCCGGACGTCAGCAACACCATCTCCCCGGGTTGCGCCCCCGGAGGCAGCGTGTCGGAGAACAGGGCCACCTCGGCCCTGCCCAGGTTGAAACGCTCCACGTCCTGGGCCTGGGGAGCCGGGCGGCGCATGGCCACCAGCGCGCGAGCCGGGAGCGCCTCCACGAGCGACTGCTGCCGCGAGGCCGGCGCGGACGGAGACACCAGCGCGGGCACGCCCCGGGCGAGCAGGATGCCAAAAACATGGGCCAGCAGCCCGGCACCATTCGGGAGGGCCACGAGGACGACATCTCCCGGCCGCAGACCGTGGGCCCGCCACGAGGCGGCGAGCTGCTCCACCGAGTGCTCCAGGGGCCCGGAGTCGGTCAGGTCCTGGATGCGGTCCAGGAACCCCTGGATGGAAGACAGGGACACACCAGCCAGCTCAGCGGGCGATTGGTTCATGGTCACGAGGCTCGAGGAAGGAGGGTCCGCACGACGAGCGCCGGGTCCACGCCCGGTCCCGTACCCCGGGTGAGCACGACACAGGCGGCGTGGGGCGGCTCCCCGGGGAGGGAGGCCGTGGTTCCGATGAGCGCGTAGTCGACGACACCGCGCGAGAGCCACGCGGCGGAGAGCGCCAGGGCCGTCCCCACGCCGTCCGGCACGGGCAGGGTCAGGGCGAGCGTCGGCCCCCGCAGGGCGTGGACGATGCACGCCAGGCCGGCGGGGGCGCTCGGGGTGGACGAGGGAAAACGGATGGGAGAGGCGAAGCCGCGCTGCGCCTCGCTGGCCACCTGGGCCATGGCCTCGCGCGGGCCCTCGGGGCCCAGCTGGATGAGCGAGCACCGGTCCTTGGCGGCCTGGAAGGCCTCGCCCAGGGGCGCCGTGGCCTCACCGACGGCGAGCACCAGGGCCCAGGCCATGGGGTCCGCATACCGAACGATCGTCTTCACCCGGGCCGCATACGGGTTGGACGCCTCCCCGCGCGCCACCGCGCTGCCAGACAGCACGAGCGCGCTCTCTCCAGGAACGGACGGGCTCATCGCGGCACCTCGAAGACGAGGGAGGTATCGAAGCCTCCGAACCCGAGCGTCAGGCTCAAGCCGAAGCGGGCCTGATGGCGGACCGGCTTGCCCACGGGGAGAGGACAGGGGAAGTCGGGGTCCGGCTGCTCCAGGCCGACGACGGGAGGAACCACGCCCTCGCGCAGCCCGAGGATGAGCGCGATGGCCTCCAGCGCGCCGGTGGCGCCGAGGCTGTGCCCGAAGGCCCCCTTGGTGGCGAACACGAGCGGAGCCGCGCTCGCGCCGAAGACGGCCCGGAAGGCCTCCGCCTCCGCCCGGTCATTGAGGGGCGTGGCCGAGCCATGCGCGTTGATGAGGCCGATATCGCTGGGGGACAGCCCCGCGTCCGTGATGGAGCGGGAGATGGCGAACCGGGCCCCCGCGGCGGACGGGTCGGGAGACGTCATGCTCGCCGCGTCATTGGCCGAGCCAGCGCCGCGGAAGACGGCGAACACCGGCGCCGAACGCGCCTGGGCATGCGCCATGGACTCGAGCACGAGGAAACCCGCCCCCTCGCCGAGCAGCATGCCGTCATGGCCCTGGTCGAAGGCGCGCAGCCGCGTGGGCGACATCGTGGAGAGCGCCGAGTGCGCCAGCCGCTTGCTCTGGGCGAGCACATCCACGCCGCCGCAGACACACACCTCGGCCAGCCCGGCGCGAATCAACTCCGCGCCCACGAGGATGGCATCCGCCCCCGAGGAGCAGGCGGTGGAAATGGCAACGGGCGGAGCAGTCGAGCCAACCGTCCGCGCGACCTCCTCCACCCAGGCGTGGAGCGGACCTTCCCGCTCCTGCGCATCATCGAGATACGCGCCCAGGCTCGTTCCGAGCACCAAGCGCGCGTTGGAACCACCCGTCGCCAGACCGGCCTCGGACAGGGCACGGCCCAGCGTCTCCACCGCCAGACGGCGCAGGCGGGGCGCGGGGGCGTCCTCCGAGGGGCGGACCACCGCGGCCAGCCCGTTGCGCAGACGATGCGGAGAAGGGATCTCCACGAAGCCGTGCTCGCCCGCCAGCAGCCGGCGCCACACCTCGTCGAGTCCATTGCCGAGCGCCGTGCTCCACGCGGCGCCGGTCACGGCGACGGGCGTTACCATAGGGGCGAGCCCAGCTCCGAAACCTTGGTGCGGACCAGACTGGCGCGGAACGCCGCCACGCGGTTGCCGCCCACCGTCATCTTCCCGGAGTACTGGAACATGTTGCCCACCAGGCGGTTGGCGGTAATCCGCAACACGATCTGGTCTCCCGGCACGACGACCTTGAAGAAGCGCGAGTCCACCGAGCCGATCAGCGTCAGCTCGTCCTCGGCCAGCATGGAGGTGCTCATCTGGTAGAGGATGATGCCGGCCTGGGCATTGGCCTGCATGAGGTTGCTGCCCGGGTAGATGGCGCGCTCGGGGAAGTGGCCGGCGATGCAGTCCACGTTGCCCGAGATGGAGATGAGCGCCTCGAGGAACTTGCCGGGCTCATGGTCCGTGATGCGATCCAGGAGGACCATCGGGTGGCGGTGCCGCAGCCACTTGCGCAGCTCGGTGAAGCCCAGGGGCTTGGGCTGACGCACTTCGTTCGCGGGCGTGGCGCTCACGGGGACGGGGCCTGCTGCTGCAGCGCGGCCTTCAGGTTTTCCGGGATGCATACGGGTGCTCCACTCTCATGGTTGACGACGGCCAGATCCAGACTGCCGGAGGCGAGCAACACGGGCTCGGGACCGGTGCCCTCGCGGTACACCTTCACCACGACCTTGAGGCTCGCGGGCCCCACGTTCTCCAGGGCCGGGACGAGCAGCATCACGTCCCGGAAGCGCGCGGCGTTGCGGTAGGTGATCCGCAAGTCCCTCACGCGCAGCTCGAGCCCTTGAGCCTCGAACACGCCGAGCCCGACGCTCCGGCGCTCCAGCTCGTCCAGCGCCGCCGTCTCCATCAGAGAGGCGTAGCGGGAGAAGTGGACGACGCCGGCGGCATCGGTGTCGACGTGCTCGACGCGATGACGCACTTCCATTACGGCGTCCCCTCGGCGAACTTCCGGACGCCCTTCTGGATGCGCGCGACCAGCTCGCGCAGGTCATCCGCGCCCGCGATGAGGGGCGGCGCGATGCGCATGGCGGGGAACGTGTAGCGCAGCCCGTGCGAGCGCTTGCCCGCGCCGGCCATGAACTCCACGAAGGCGCCCGCCTCGATGACCCGGGTGCGCAGCTTGTTGAGGGCACCCGCGGACTTCTCGGTCAGCTCGATGCCATTCATGTAGCCCAGGCCGCGGACCTCGCGGAACAGCTCGGGGAAGGCCTCCACCACGTCCTTCTTCAGCCGGCCGCGCAGCTCCTCGCCCAGGGGACCGGCGCGCTCGACGAGCTTCTCCTCCACCAGGTACTGGAGACCGGAGCGCAGCACCGCGCTGGTGAGGGGCCGCAGGTCCGACGTGGACACCGCGCCGCTGGAGCGCACGGACAGCTCGCGCCGGGCGATGACCATGGACGTGGAGACGACACCCATGCCGAGGCTCTTGCCGATGACGGTGATGTCGGTGGGGATGGGCCCCTGCTCGTCCGTCATGCCGAAGAACCGGCCCGTCTTGGCGAAGGTGAGCACCTCGTCGGCCACGAGCAGCACCTCGTGCTCACGGCACAGCGCCGCCAGCCGGCGCAGGTAGCCGGGAGGAGGCACGATGATGCCGCCATCACCCTGGATGGGCTCCACGAAGACGGCGGACAGCTTGCCGCCGTTCTCGGCGAAGAAGCGCTCGAGGATCTCCGGCTCGGCGTACGGCAGGAAGGACACCTCCAGACCGTAGGGAGCCTCGGTGCTCGGCTGGGGCAGACCGAGGCGATAGTGCCGGCGGTTGAGCAGGCTGAGCAGACCGCCCGTCCACCCGTGCCAGGCACCCTCGAAGGCCAGGATGGTCCGCCGGCCCTCACGGCCCGCCTTCGGCGACAGCCGGCGCCGGTCGAAGCCGGACTCCAACACCAGCCGCAGCGCGAGCTCCAGACCCTCGGAGCCGGAGTTGCGGCCGCTCGCGTGGTACTGGTCGCCCGGGAAGCGGTCCGCCCAGAGTCCACCCGGGCCGAACAGCTCCTCCAGCAACTGCACGCGCGCCAGCGAGCCCAGCTCGTCCGTGACGTAGCCGCTGCTCTCCAGGCCCTCGCGCAGCGCCTGCTGCATGCGGGGGTGGCCGGCGCCCAGACAGGCACTGGCGTAACCGCCGCTCGCATCCATCACCTCCAGCACCAGGCCCGCGTCCGGACCCTCGAGCGGCACCATGTGCTGCACGAGCCCGCGCGCCTGGAGACAGGAGAACGGCAGACGCCCACCGGCATAGTGGTCCATCTGCAGCGCCATGCCGGCGCGCAGCCGCTCCACGTCCTGGGGGCTCAGCCTCTCGCCCACGGCGGGCACCTTCATTGCGCCACTCCCTGCGCGGCCTGGAGGTTGGAGATGAGCGACGCCAGCTGGTTCACGGTCCGGAAGGTGTCCGCGTTGAAGTCCTCATCGGAGATGCGGATCTTGAACTGGTCCTCACAGATGACGCGCAGCTCGAGGAAGCCCACCGAGTCCAGGCCGATGACGGACTGCAGGCCATCGTCCAGGCCGATCTGGTCCTCGGGGATCTCCACGAAGAGGTTGGTGACCAGGATCTTCTTGAGGCTGGATGTCAGTGCTTCGTTCTTCATGGTGTGCGAATCCTCGCTTGGGGGGAGTGTCTTCAGGGTTCTCTTCGGAGCCCTACCGGCTCACGCACCCGAGGGTGCCTTTCGTCACGCGCAACAACTCCTGGGGCCGGATCCGGAGCAACAGCTCGGGGCGGCCGCCACCGCCATACCCCTCGGGGTACTGGAGCACCGCCTCATCGAGGATGACGCGGAGGGGCTTGGGGTAACCCAGTGGCGGCGTGCCGCCGGGAGGATACCCCGTTTCCTGGAGAGCGAGCTCCTCGCTGGCGAAGGACACCTTGGCGCACCCCGCCACGCGGGCCACGGCCTTGAAGTCCACGCGCTTGTCGCCCGGCAGCACGGCGACCAGCACCTCGCCGGTGTCCGCGCGGAGCACGAGCGACTTGAAGATGCCGCCCACGGGAATGCCGAGCTGCTGCGCCGCGGCATCCGCCGTCTTCATGGGCACCTGGAGCTCGATGAGCTGCGCGTCCACGCCCTCGCGCGCCAGGAAGTCTTTCAAATCAACCATGGCTCAGGACGATCTTCCCGATGTTGCGGTTGGCTTCCATCTCCGCCTGGGCCTCCGAGAACCGCTCCAGCGGGTACTCGGCGTGGACCACGGGAGTCAGCTGCCCCCGGGCGAGCACCTCGGCCCAACGCCGGCGGAAGTGCGCGTTCACCTGGCGCTTCTCGTTCATCGGCCGCAGCCGCAGCGACGAGCCCTTGATCTGCAACCGGCGCTGCACGACCTTCAGCAGGTCCAACCCGGCCGACATCCCGTCCAGCAACCCCACCACCACGAGGCAGCCCTCGTGCTTGAGCAGGGACAGGTTGCGCTCCAGGTACGCGCCGCCGATGAAGTCCATCACCAGCTCGACGCCCTCGTCCCGGGTCAGCCGCATCACCTCGCGGGCGAAGTCCTGCTCCTTGTAGTTGAGGGCCTCGTCCGCCCCGATGGCGCGCAGGGCCTCCACCTTCTTCTGTGAGCCCACGGTGCAGTACGCGGTGGCCCCGATGTGCTTGATCATCTGCACCATGGTGGTGCCGATGCTGCTGGCGCCCGCGTGGACGAGCACCGAGTGCCCGGGCTGGAGCCCGCCCAGCGCGAACAGCGTCTCATTGGCCGTGAGGAAGGACTCCGCGGTGGCCGCGGCCTCGCGGAAACCAAACGACTCGGGGATGGGGTTGGCCATGCCCTGGTCGAGCAGGCAGTAGTCGGCGAACGCGCCGCCCTCCACCACGCCGTAGACGCGCTGTCCCCGGACGAAGCCCTTCACGTTCTCGCCCCAGTCCTCCACCGTGCCGGCGATCTCCACGCCGGGGATGGCCGACTGGCCCTCGGGCACCTTGTAGATGCCCTGGCGCTGGAGGATGTCCGCGCGGTTGAGCGCACTGCCGTGCACCCTCACCAACAGCAGGTCCCCCGTGGCCACCGGCTTGGGGACCTCGCGCAGCTTCACCACCTCGGGCCCGCCAGAGCCCTCGTAGACAACGGCTCGCATGGTGCTCAGTACCCCGCCTTTTCCTCGATACCCTTCTCGCGCGTCGGCACGAGGAAGCTGCGCTCGAACGAGAGGAACTTCTCACCCGTCGCCTTGAGGCCCACCGTCTCGCAGGTGATGATCCCCTCGCCCGGACGCTTCTCGGAGGGCCGCTTCGCCAGGATGCGGCTCTCCGCGTAGAGCGTGTCCCCCGCGAAGACGGGGTGCGTGAGGCGGATTTTATCCCAGCCGAGGTTGGCCACGGCCCGGCCGCTCGTGCTGCGCACGCTCATGCCGCACACGATGCTGAACGTCACCAGCGAGGAGATGAGGGGCTTGCCCCACTGCGTCTCCTCGCAATACGCCGCGTCGATGTGGAGCGGCGACGGATTCATGCTCAGCAGGTTGAAGAGGAGGTTGTCGGCCTCCGTCACCGTCCGGCCAGGACGGTGCTCGAAGACATCCCCCACGGTGAAGTCCTCGAAGTAGAAGCCGATGACCTCGCGGTACCGCTGCGGTCCGACCTGCTTGTATCCCGTGATGCCGGTGCCATCCATGAGGGCTCGTCCTCGCGCCGCCGCGGGCGGGGGTCAGAAGTGGGCGACGATTTCCTTGACGGTGGCGCAGAAGGCGAGGACCTGCGCCTCGTCCATGTCCGCGCGCAGCATGAGGCGCACGCCCGCCTCGCCCTTGGCGACGATGGGGAAGAACACCGCCGAGCAGTAGTACCCCCGCTTGTACAGCTCCTTGGACAGCCGGACGGCCTTCTCCTCCTCGCCCACCGGGAGCAGGCGCACGGGCATGCCGTTGCCCGCCAGCTTCGTGGGGAACTCCCGGTCGAACAGGGCGATGTTGCGCTGCAGCTTCTCCTGGAGCTGCCCCAGCTCGGGCGAGCGGTGCAGCGCGATGCTCGCCAGCGAGGCGCCGATGGAGGGAATCTGCATGTTCTGCGACCAGGCCAGCGGACCGCCGTTGCGGTTGACGAAGTCGAAGATCTTGTCGCTGCCCAGCATGGCCACGCCACCGGACGTCCCGAACGCCTTGGCCATCGAGGCGACGATGAGCGTCAAGGGGTTCATCTTCATGCGCGAGCGCACGTAGCCCTCACCGTTCTTGCCGGTGATGGACAGCGAGTGCGAGTCGTCGAAGTAGAGGAAGAGCCCGTAGCGCTCCTGGAGCTGGAGCAGCCCCTCGAGCGCCGTCAGTCCGCCCATGGAGTAGGCGCCATCGGCCACGTAGGCCACGCGCGGGTACTTCTTGCAGACGTCCTCCAGGAAGTTGAGGTCGTTGTGGGGGCTCGTCAGCGTCAGGCTCTCATCGCCGCAGATGGGCTTGATGTAGGCCATGGAGAAGTGACAGAAGCGGTCGAACACCATCACGCGCGGCTTGCCATCCTCGGTGAGGTGGCCCGAGGCGATGAGCGGCAGGATGCCGGAGGACAGCGCGCTGCACGAGGCGCCGAGCAGGGCCGGGCCGCCGTAGAGCGAGCTCAGCTCCTCCTCCAGGCGCACCAGCAGGTTCGGCCGGATGCGCACGGTGGACAGCGACAGGCTGGTGGTGCCGCACTCCTTGAGCGCGTCGATGGCGCCCTGGAGGATCTTCGGGTGGTGGTTGAGCCCGAGGTACGAGCACGAGCACAGCACCATGAACTCGTGGTTGTGCGCCGTGTCGATGAGCCGGTTGTTGGAGTCGAAGTCCACCTTGATGCCGATGAGCCCGTCCTCGGCGGCGCGCAACCAGCCGCGGTCGCCCACGGCGATCATCTTCTCGTTGTTGCGGTACTGCCGGGGGCCCACGACGTTCGGGGCGGTGCTCGACTCCATGGAGACTCCTCTCAAAGGGTGGCTGACGTGTGTGGTGCTGCCGGGGCGCGGGGCTCAGCCCTCGCGATTCCCGAACTCCTCGAGCATCCGCCGGGCGGCCTCGATGAACGGGGTCCCCATCATGGTCCCATCCACGACGGCGATGTTGAAGTCCTTGGCCTGGCTCTCGGCCAGAATCTTCCGGGCCTTGGCCAGCATGCGCTCGTCCGGGGAGAAACCGGGCTGGATGACTTCGATCTGCCCCGGGTGGATGGCCACCTTGCCGCTGAAGCCCATGTTCCGGGCGAGCGAGACCTCGCGGCGCAGCTCCTCCACGTTGGGGATGTCGAAGAAGGGCGAGTCGATGACGTGCAGGTTGGCGGCGCGCGCGGCGGTGACGAGCCGCGCACGCGCGTAGTACAGGGGCTCCCAGGACAGGGACGCGCCGATGTTGAAGGAGAAGTCCGCCGAGCCGAAGACGAAGCCCTTGAGCCGCGGCGTGGCCCGGGAGATGGCGTCCACGTTCTCGATGCCCCGGGCCGTCTCCACCAGCGCGAGCAGGTCCACCTGGGCGCCCTGGGAGCCGAGCACCTGCTCGACGATCTCCAGGTCGCGCGGCGACTCCGTCTTGGGCAGCATGATGACGTCCGGCTTGACGGCGTAGTCGCGGATGGCGAGCAGGTCGCGCAGGCCCTCCGGCCTGGTGATGGAGTTGATGCGGACGGCCCGGCGGCCGGAACCGGAGGCGGTGCGCGGCGCGGTGAAGAAGGCCTCGGCCTTGGCCCGCGCGGCGTCCTTGAAGGGCGCGGCCACGGAGTCCTCCAGGTCCACCAGACTCATGTCTGCACCGGACTGCTGCCCCCGGGCGAAACGCTCGACCGCCAGCGCCGGGGTGAACAGGATGGAGCGGCAATACGTGGTGAATCTCATGGCTGGCTGCCTCCGAGGGCGAGAGGACTGCCCCGCCTCACCCGTCCCCCAGGGCGGCCCACCGCCTGGAAACACGAACTCTGGCGGTTACGCGGCATTCGTTGATTTGCCGACTGTCTGGCTACCCTTGATTTCGCGCGGCGTCAAGGCGGGCAGACCCCCATGCCGCGCCTCCCCACCACGGCCTGTCTTTGATGGAATTTTCCACCTCGTGACCGCCTCTCCACAGAGTGGAAACCGGCCCCAAACCAACGCGTCGCGCATTGACCTCCCGGGTGGCGGATGTGGTAGGCGCCGCCGGGCCGGTTCCCCCCGCCAAACCAGACATCTCACGTCTCGCGATGGCAGCCGTCTCGACATGACAGTCATTGGCGTCCTCGCGGTGCCAGCGATCGCCCGCCCTCCAGGCAGGCGTGCGTCCAGCGGTCCTGCTCGCATCACGAACGCCGGGCCGGTGCTCACTCCGCATGAACCACACCCAGCTGGAGCAGCCCTTCCGCGCCTGAGACTCCCGGGCTCGCTCCCAGGAGCCCCCCGCATGAGTCAGGAAGCCGTATCCGTTGAGCCCCACGAGACGCTGTACGTGCCCATGCGGCGTCGCTTCACGCGCGAGTACGTCACCACCCCCGAGGGCAACCGGGAGCTGCACCTCTTCTTCGGCATCAAGGAGATCACGATCGACGAGCCGGACCTGCACTCCTTCGGAGAGGCCCTGCTCCAGCAGGACCAGTTCATGGCCGGCAGCGCCACCACGTGGAGCGAGGGAGCGCCCTACCCCTGGGAGCGCGTGAGGGAGCTGCTCGAGGCCCTCCTGGCCGAGGAGATCCTCTCGCGCGAGGCCCCGAAGCCCTCACCCCGGGCCGAGCTTCATCAGCGCTTCCTGGAGACCGAGGACCGGCGGGAAGCGCCCACCGAGCCCCTGTGGTGGAACCCGGACTGCGCCCGCGTCATGGAGCGGTTGACGGGGCGTCCGTTGGAGCTGGGCTTCCTCGAGGCGGTGCTCCCGTTGCATCGCGTGGCCCACCCGGCGTTCGACGCGGAGGGCCGCCATGTCGGGGAGATGAACGTCTTCCCGGAGGCCATGCGCATGAAGCTCCCGACGGAGTGGAAGGCGTGTCCCTACCCGGGCAGCCGCTTCCGGGACGAGGCGATGATGAACGTGACGGCGCTCCGGGCCATGACGCGGCACTGGAAGGCCGTGCTGCAGGGGGTGCTCGCGGTCCGCGAGGAGTTCCTGCGCCGCCGTCCCCTGCTCCCGGATGGGCGCTGGCGGCTCGGGGATCTCCACGCCGTCTCCTACGCCGTGCTGGCCCTGCCCACCCTGTTGCTGATGCGCGGCCACGACCCCGTCTCCAACGGCGGGTTGGATCCCATCCTGTCCTCCATGTTCCGGGTGACGGATGGGGTGCGGATGGTGACGTCCTATCTGCTCTACCACCCGGGAGAGCCGATGCCGTACGACACGCCCATCTCGCCGGCCGAGCTGTACCGCATCAGCGAGCATGAGAATCAGTTCCTCTCGAGCCGCGGCGTCTGCGCCGGCCCTCCGCACATGGTGGAGGAGTTCTTCGCGACGTTGATGGATGGCAAGCCCGTGGCGGGTCCACCCACGCCCCTGCCCAAGTGGGCAGCGGCCATCCCCGAGGCCATGGACTACGGGATGCTCGGGTTCCTGCTCTATCTGTTCCAGTTCACCCTCTGGGGCCGCATGTGCGAGGTCTACGACGAGATGCGCACGGCGCTCCTCCAGGTGGAGGAGCCGGGTGGTTTGCTGGGCCGGCTGCGCGCCCGGGTCGAGAGCGATTGGCAGTTGATCACGACCACGGGACTGAGCCAGCCCTCCAACCGGGACCGGGTCGAGTCCCGCCGCGTCGAGCAGTACGAGAACACCTTGCGCACCCTGAGAGGATTCCGGGAGGACACGCCACGGCACCTCCAGGACGCCTTCATCCCCGCCAGGGACGCGGTGGATGAACAGACCCGCCAGCGGCTCCGGGAGCTGCTCCGCTCACGCGCGGACGCTCCCTCGGAGGCCCGGAGCGGCGTCCTCGATACCCTCGCGGACGCCCTGGCGGAGTACCTGTCCATCGAGCGCCCGGTGCTGCGCGCCATCGAGGGGGTTCAGCACCAGGTCAATGCGTTGCTCCAGCGCCCCCACCCGGAGCGGAGCTTCTCCAGCGTGGATCTCTCGCTCAGCCACCAGCTGCGCACCGGCATCATGCGTCCGCTGCCGGATCTGCTGGAGCTGCTCCGGGATGAGCTGGGCCTCTCCGTCGAAAATACGGAGAAAACCACGCGAATCACAAACACGCCCTCCCACGCTCAATAGAGATGAAGCGAACAACCCACGAGGAGCACACACAATGAAGATCAAGACGAACATCCGCGGCGGTCTGGCCATCTCTGGCGGCTTCTATGGTGGCGGCAACTGCCGCCTGTACGCCGTCGCCTGACGTAGAGCACCCTCGGCGGAACGAGCCGCCAGCGGACGGGACACCCACCGCTGGCGACTCGTGCGTTGCGGGGCCAGCGCGCTCAGTCGCGCTCGTAGAAGCTTCCCCGGAGCAGACACGCCACCCCGCGTCTGCTCGCCTCGAAGTGGGGCTCGGGAAGCTGGCGAGGATCGTACCAGCCCCACCCCTCACACTTGCCGGGCTCCATCACCCCGGGCTCTCCGCGGAACCGCCGGGTGTGCAGGATGACCGAGACGTGGTGCTTGCCCGTGCGCCGGAAGGTCTCGAGGTTGTTGGTGACGGCGATGACCCTGGGGTGGAGCAACTCCAGACCCGTCTCCTCCCGGACCTCCCGGATGGCGCCCTCCTCGAAGGTCTCGCCCGGCTCCAGCAGCCCGCCAGGAATGGAGTAGAGGCCGCCCTGCCAGCCCTTGCGCTGGCCCAGCAGGATCTCCTCCCCTCGTTGGATGATGACCCCGAGCCCGACGCTCGGGTGCTCCGGTTTCTGGCTCATGTGCGCACCCCCTCGTGACACTCAGTCACACTTGTCTCTCCTGGCCCGCGAGGTCGGAAGCGGGGCTTTCCAGGATGCCAACGATTCCCAAGATGGGATATGCTTTTCCCAGTTCGTGAGAGTCCCGTCCATGGCCCCGTGTGGGGGTGCTTTTCGAGGGGAAGTACAGGATGCTCGTGGGTCGACCCGACCGCTTCTACCCGAGGAGCACTCATGAGAAGACCGCTTGCCCTGCTCTCGCTGTTGGCCCTGACGAACACGGCCTGTCCCAGCACCGTGGACCCCCCGGACCCCGGCCCGACGGACCCCGTCCCGACGGATGCCTTCGCGCTGGACCCGGTGCCCGCGGGTCAGGGGTTCCAGTACATCACCCGGGAGACCGAGGTCCCCCAGGGTGTCGAGCAGCAGGACTGCTACTTCTTCAAGGCGGGAGACATCGCGGCGGCCAACGGCATGTCGCCGACCGAGCCCATCAACCTGCACCGCATCCAGATCTCCCAGCGGGATGGCTCGCACCACATGAACATCTACCGGGTGCGCACCATCGTGGGGCTGGACCCGGCCAATGGTGAGTTCCAGCCGGCCTCCAACGGCTCGGGCCCCTGCTTCAACAGCGCCAACTGGGCGGACTGGCCCCTGCTGGCCAACACCCAGCAGGATGGGACCATCGACTGGACGTATCCGGAGGGGGTGGCCAATGTCATCCAACCGGAGGAGTGGTTGATGTTGCAGTCGCACTTCGTCAACGCCTCCACCCAGAAGACGCCGCAGAACTACGGCCGGGTGTGGGTGAACTTCTGGGTCATCCCCAAGGAGCAGGTGAAGCACGAGCTGGGCACCATCTTCGCCACCAAGCAGTCCATCCGCGTCTGCACGAAGAACCCCACGCCCACCTTCGATGGGACCTGCAATCTCAACAACAAGACGCCCGTGCAGATCATCGGAGCCAACGGCCACTTCCACAGCCGCGGCAAGGAGTTCCGCATCTACGCCTGGGATGGCATGAGCCTCGAGCGGCCTCCGGAGGACCAGCGCTTCTACACTTCGGAGGTGTGGGACGATCCCCCCATGAAGCGCTCGCCCGAGCTGGACCTCACGCTGCCCGCGGGCAGTGGCATCTGGTACACGTGCAACTACGAGTGGACGCCTCCTCCCGTGGGCTGCGCGGCCCTGGATGAGTTCGACAAGAAGAAGTACTCGACTCCCGACCGGCTGCTCGACTGCTGCTACACCTTCGGACCGCAGGTGGATCAGAACGAGCACTGCAATGCCTTCATCTATTACTACCCGAAGCAGGACAACGTGAACTGCTTCTGACGGGGCCGCAATGCGAGTGCATCTCATGAAGTCCGTTCCCGTCGTCCTGCTGTCGCTCTGTCTGGTCATGAGCTGTGACCCGGATGGCGGCGACTCCACGCAAGACGGGGGAACCAGCCAGGACGCGGGCTCGAACCCGGACGCGGGCACCGGGCAAGACGCGGGCTCGAACCAGGACGCGGGCTCGAACCAGGACGCGGGCATCCCCGATGCGGGGACGACGCCCGACGCGGGCACGGCCGAGGACGCGGGGTCCATCACTCCCGACGCGGGCACGGCTCCCGACGCGGGGTCCACTCCGGATGCGGGGACGACGACCGACGCGGGCACCATTCCCGATACAACGTGCGGCGTCCCCTACCTGGGGGATCCCAATGGGGCGCTCGACTTCAAGATCAAGGCGCTGGGGCCTGACTGGACGTCCTCACCGCTCACCACGGGGAGCACCCTCACCGTCATCGAACCGATCCAGGGCGGGCGGGTGTCGTTCGTCGGCGTGTACGACGTGGTCAACATCGACCCCTGTGGTGTGAAAATCCTGGGCGCGCTGAGGGATATCCCGACCGGCAGGGTCCAGCTCGACGCACGGACCGCCAACCTGCAGCGGCATCCGGACGGCCGGGGCTCGAACATCGACGCGGACGACGCCTCGTTCTCCAACATCCCGCTGTGCCCCAACCAGTGGTCCAGCAGGGACCTCTACGACCAGGAGTACGAGCTCGTCGTCATCCTCAAGGATCGCCTGGAGAAGAAGGTCCTCCAGAAGACCCTCACCGTCCGCCCCGCCTGCAACGTGCCCGGGGAGGATGCGTTCTGCCGGTGTATCTGCAAGGCGGGCTACGTGTTGGGCTCGCCCTGCCCGTAGCAAGGAAGGACCCGCGCTCCAGGACTCACCTGGGGCGCGGCGTTCCCCGCGCGCGTCGGCGCAACAGGGCCACCAGGAGCAGCGGGGCCATCCCCGCGCTCCCGGCCGCGGCACCGCACCCGTCCGGCTTCGGAGGTACTTCGTCGTCGGGCACTCCAGCGTCCGTTGGAGCGGGCGAGACGGTTGCGCCGAGCTCCTGCGCGAGCTGAGGCCACAACGGCGTGCACAGCTCCCTCACGGGCGTGCCCGCCGGGCACTGGTGGACGCCCTGCACACCGCGAAGGCTGAAGAGGGGCTCCCAGGACGTGCCCTCGTCGGTGCTGCGAGCCAGGGCCCACTCGTGCACCCAGGTGGAGCCGCAGGCGAAGAGAGCATCGCCCTCGCGCGTCACGCACGCATTGCCCGTGGGCTGGGACAACGGAAGGAAGGACTCGCCCTCGCGCCCCCGGTACAGGTGAGTGTAGGTGGCCACCCAGGTGGTCCGGCCATCGGCCGAGACGTCCATGTCGACGAGCGGGTCCTCCTGCGCCAGCACGGACGTGAGCGTGCGGCCCCCATCGTCACTGCGCAGCACGGTGTAGAGGATGCCGCCCGCCGGAGTCCGCGAGGACACGCGCATCCACAGCACGTCTGGATTCGCGGGGCTCACCGCCAGCAGCTTCAAGTCATACGCGCCCTCGAGCTCCGTGGGGAATGACTGGGGCAGGTCCTCCCAGGTCTCGCCCGCGTCGCCGCTGCGGAAGAGGTACATGGCGTAGCCCTTCCAGCCGCTGAGGTAGAGGCGCTTCGGGTCGGAAGGGGCCACGCGCACCGCGGAGAAGACGGCATCACGGCTCAGCGAGGTGGGCGACCACGTCTCCCCGCCATCCCGCGAGCGGTACAGGAGGTTGGTCACCGCGGGCCTTCCCGTGGCCACGTAGAGCAGGGAGTCATCCGTGGGGTGCTCGGCGAGGCTGGAGACCCAGGCGTCCTGGAACGCCGTGGAGGCAGCCCAGGTGCACCCGCCATCGCGCGAGCGCAGCAGCGCCTTGCCGGTGGCCGTGAGGATGTCTCCCCCCGAGAGCCACACGTAGCGTTCCGGAGGCCATCTGCCATAACCCATGGCCTCCTCGCACACCCAGCGCCAGGCGGCGCCGCCGTCGCGGGAGATGAGCGTGCCCCGGGTGAAGCCCATCAACCGGTCTTCCGGGTGTCCCCGGCGCGAGGTGTAGCTCTGGGTCTCCATCAAGCCCCCGTGTGCATGCACGGAGGCCGCGGACAGCAGGCCCAGGCAGGTGAGGAGTCTCCAGGACGCCATGGCGTGGAGTTTCATGAATCCCCTCTATTCGAGCACGGCGCCCTGTTGAATCCACAGCTCCAGCATGTCGAGGGACTCCTGGGGAAGCGGCGTGCTGCGCTGGGGCATGCGCTCGCCACAGGAGCTCGAGGCGCACGGCAGGCCCGTGTAGTCCCCCGTCACCTTGCGCAGCAGGAAGCTTCCCGAGGGGTTTCCCGGGTCCACCAGCGGCAACGAGGGCTCGCGGACGCTCTTCTCCTTCAACCGGGCCAGGAGCGCGGCGGCGTCTCCGGTACCGGTGGTGAGCTGGACGTGGCCCGCCGACTGGGCGGTGCCATGACACCCCGAGCCGAAGCCACACGAGCCCTGGAAGAGGGGAACCACGTCCTGGGTGAAAGTGGGGCGCTTCTCCATGGGCGCCCCGCCTCCGTCACAGCCTCCCGCCAGCGCCAGGCCACCCAGGAGGAACACCCAGCGCCGCAGCCGCTTCCCGCCGGGCAGGAGAGAGGTCACCGCATCTCGTTCCGAGTCATCGAGCCGCATGCGCCCTACCCTACCAGCCGCACCGCCTCACAACCTCACGAGCAGCTCGCGAAGGATGGAGAAGCCCTGCCGGAAGTCCTCCAGCCGGGCCTGCTCGTTGGGCGCGTGGTAGTACGCCATCTCCCCGAAGCCGGTGATCTGCACGTCACAGCCCTGACGCTGCAGGTCCCTCACCAGCGGCAGTGAGCCGGTGAGGGAGAACGGAGTGGGCGCCACGCCACGCACCGCCTGCATCGCTTCCTTCAGGGCCTGGAGGCCCGGCGAGTCCAACCGGCAGGCGATGCCTTCCATCCCGCCGCCCTGGAAACGGAACTCGAGCGAGCCGCGCTTCCCCGCCGCCGTGCGGGTGCGCGGGAAGCCGGGGATGACCTCGTCGCGCTCGATGCGGGCATCCAGCTCGCGCACGAAGTTCATCACCGCCTCGCGCACCTCCTCGAGGTCGTAGAAGGGCGTGAGGCGCAGGTCACCGCGCAGCGTGACGTCCGCGGGAATCTTCGTCTCCTTGGTGTTGGAGCCCTCCACCACGGTGGCCTTGAGGCTGGACGAGGACAGGAAGCCGTACCTCTTCTCGTCCTCGGTGGGAGGGAAACGCGCGTGGAACCAGCGGGCCAGCTCCAGCGACGCGGCCATGCCCAGCTCCAGCGCGTTGACGCAGTTCTGCGGCATCCCCGAGTGCCCGCCCACGCCCGTCACCTTCAGCTCCCACTGCGAGATGCCACCGGTGCCCAGCGTGGGGCCGAAGTTGGCGCTGTCCAGCCAGTACACCGGCTGGCCCGCCAGGTCCTTCAACCGCCCCTGCTCGGCCACGTAGCCCAGGCCCAGGCCCGGCAGATCCGAGGACTCCTCGTTGGAGATGAGCACCACCTTGAGGGTCCGGCGCGGGCGCACGCCACGCTCGGCGAGCTGCGCCAGCAGGTCCGTCAGCACCGCCACGTGGCCCAGGCAGTCGGTGACACCCCGCCCGTAGAGGACGCCCCCGGGCCCCTCCCACAGCGCGAAGGGGTTGCGCTCCCAGCCCTCCCCCTTCTCGTCCGCGGGGACGACGTCGAAGTGCGCACCCACGAAGCCGAGCGCTCCCTCGCCCGTGCCCTTCACGGTGAGCACCAGACTGGGCCGCGCCTCCTTGCCCGGAGCCGCCAGGGACTCGGCCTGGATGAAGCCACTCTGGAGGTGCGGCGCCAATGTCTCCAACACCACCTGCGCGGCGAGCCGCTCCTCGGGCACCAGCCCCGCGCCCGGATTGTTCTGCAGCCTCGGCGTCAGGGCGATGAGACGCCGGAGCACTTCCAGGAAGCGGTCTTCACGGAGCGAGAGCGAATGCATGGGCGCGGATTGGACCCCATGCCTCCGGCGAAGTCATCCCGGATCGGCCGCGAGGACCGCGGGGCCTCGTGAACCCACCTCCGGAGATGGCCTCCGGAGGTGTCACGGCATGTCACGTCAGCGGAGCGAGGACTCGAGCGTGGTGGCCCTCTCCTCCACCGCCGGCGCGAAGGCGGGGCTGAACTGGCCATTGAGGCAGGGCGTCATGTTCGCCGCGCGGTTGAGGCCATCCGGCACCAGGTAGTCCACGACGAGGAAGCGGTGCTCGAAACCATCGTTCGAGCGATCCGTCACCTCGTAGTAGTAGGGCCGCACCTGGTAGTTGCACTGGGAGGGCCAGAGCACCACCTGCCCATTGATGGTGGACGGGAAGCCGCCCACACCGCCACCCAGCTCCAGGCTGTTGGTCCAGGAGAGGGTCCGCGACTCGCTCCGCGTCACGCCCGAGGCGAACTCGTACGCGACTCCGAGGTGGACCTTCTTGATGGCGCCGATGCTGGCCTCCATGGAGATACCGACGCGCGCGGTGTTGGACTTCGCGTCCGCGCTCGTCTGGGTATTGGTGCGCTCGTCGATCAACGACCAGGAGGCGATGCCACCCCCGGGGCCGATGGTCTTGCCACCCAGCACGTTGTCGTTGGCTCCATTCCACAGCAGGTTGCCCCGGACGGACACCCACTGGGCGGTGGCGGTGAGCTTGTTGTAGATCAGCGCCTCGAACTTGCCATCGTTCTTCACCAGGTCCTGCACGGCCATGGGGTAGCTGTCCGGCTCGACGTGGTTGGCGCCGAAGATCTGCACCTCGGCCAGCGAGAGGATACCGACTCCCGCCAGCTGCACCCGCACGTAGCGGCCCGTGACGGGCGCGCCCTGCTGCAGTGTCAGCACCGTGCCCACTTCACCGACCACGTCCGCGTAGGAGAAGACGCGCACCCGGGAGTCGTTCTTGAGCACGTTGGGATCATTGGAGATGGTGCGGAAGTCCGTGTCCGAGACGAAGACGTAGAAGTTCTGCAGCCGCTCCCGGCAGGGACCCTCGTCGCAGTAATCGCTCTTGCTGCGGTTCCACACCCGGACCTTGCCCACCTGCTGCGAGGAGCCGAGATCGATCTGCCACCAGGGCGTGTTCTCCCGGTACGTCTGGGTCATCGAGCCGCGGCTGAAGACCCCATCGAGGTTGCCATCGGCGGCCCTGGAGGCGACACCTCCCCAGTCGGTGCTCGACTGCACCGCGCTGCCCCCTCGGAAGAGCGCCAGGTTGCTCCAGTCGCGCACGACCGGCGCCCACTGAGAGGTATTGGCGTTGTTGAGCGGGCTGTACTGGACGTCCCAGGTATTGAGCACCGGCGACTCCTCGCTGATGCTCTGGAGCTCGCAGAAGCGCGCCCAGGCGTCGATGGGCGTCGTGCCCTGACGGACCTGGTAGGAGTAGCAGTTGTAGGTGTGATTCTCGACGACCGCGAAGTCATCGGAGTTGGTCCAGCCCGTGGTGATGCTCCGGCTCTCGGCCTTGCCCGTGGTGCGCGTCTGCGAGGCGGACCACTCATAGCCACCGGTGACCTTGACGGCCACCTCGAAGGCCTCCGCATCCACCCCGCCACCGATGTAGCCAGAAACCGAGTGCGAGGAGGTCGTGGTCACCGAGCTCTCGTTCGACTCGCCGTACCGGCTGGACTCACCAATGGAGCCGCTCTTGAGCTGCCAGTTGATGTTCTTCCAGAAGGGCGGCACGAAGATGGCCGAGGAGATCTGCGGCTCGACGACCGTCTGGCACCGCAGCGTCGAGCCCGTCACCGGCTCGTAGTGTCCGCGCAGCGAGTCGTCCGTCCAGTCGCCGAGCGCCACCGAGATACCGCTCGCGGACGTCAACGTCGTGTCCCGCCGGGAGCTGAGCAACTGCAGGCCCGCGCCGGGGGTCTGCTGGTCCTCGAGCCGGACGAGCTGCAAGGCATTCCCGCTGTCCCTGAAGCCGGCGACGAGGTCCTGCATCCCATCCTTGTCCAGGTCTCCCACCGCCAGCGAGAGGGAGTCGAGCGAGGTGCGGGAGTCCGCCGGGGAGTAGAGGTGGTTCTGGGGGATGAGGGTGCTGTACTCCGCGTTCAGCGTCAGCGCGTTGAAGCCGGTGCCAATGTTGATGACGGTGGGCCCCCCGGTGATGCTGGACTCGAAGCCGTGGAAGGCCAGGGCGATCTCTCCCAGCCCGTCCCGGTCGGTATCCCCGATGGCCAGCCCCAGGTTGCGGAAGCGGAACTGGCGATCCCAGGAGGACAGCGGGTTGAGCGTCGTCTTGCTGGGGCCCAGCTTGAAGGTCCGCAGCTGCAGCTGCGTGGCCATGGTGACATCCGGATCACGGACTCCGAAGCCCACCACGAGCTCATCCTTGAAGTCGCCATCGATGTTGCCCACGGCGACCTTCAGCTCCGACGTCTCCGTGCCCAGCAACCCGATGCTCGTCGTGGCGAGCTCCCGGTAGTGGACCGCCTGGGAGTTGGGCAGCGTGTAGCCGGACTCGAACTTCAGCACGACGAGCTGCACCATCGACAGCCCATCCAGGAACGCCAGAACGATCTCATCATCGAAGCCGTCGCCGTCGAGGTCTCCCGTCGCCATGTCCAGGTAGCGCACGCCCACACGTCCCGCCGCGGTGCTGCGGCGCCAGTAGCCCTGGGCACTCCCGTTCGCATGGTTGATGGTGCCCGTGGCACTGCCATCGAACATGAACACCTGGAGCATGTTGTCGGAGTCGATGAACCCCCAGACGAGCTCGTCATCCGCGTTGCTGGAGCGATCCAGGTTTCCAGCGGCGCTCGCCGTCGCGCGGTAGTTGTTGAGATTGGACCCGTACCAGTAGGACACCGAGGGAGAGCCCGTCCCCGGGTTGGTGACGGTCATGAACTGGGTACCATTGCTGGCGTCCTTGAACGAGTGCACCAGCTCCGAGCGCCCATCTCCGTTCAGGTCCGCCGCCACCGTGCGATGCAGGGAGGTGCTGTTGCGCCCGCTCTCGGCGTTGGAGAACGTCCAGAGGCGGTCCAACGTCTCGGCGCCGGCAGCACCCCCACGCTCCTGGGAGAAGGTGAAGGGATGGCCCTGGGACGCGCGGAAGCCCACGTAGACCTCATGCTCGCCGCCCACCAGCAGGCGCCGGCCAAAGGGGCTCACCGCGCAATCCAGCAGACCGTTCGTCAGCGTTCCCGGCGCGGGCGTGCTCACCTCGGCCGGGAGCGGATCCACCCGGATCTCCTCCGACGACGGCCGCGATGCCTCCGAGCCACAGGCCGGCAATACGCCGAGCGCCAGCGCCGGAAGCGCCCACTCGAGGAAGACCCGCCGGTGGGCACGTGGCCGCAAGGGATGGAGATGGGATGAACGGGCTGTGTTGGACGAATCACTCATCAGAAGCTCCTTCCACGGACTAAGCGGGCAGAACCGCTAGTCGCGAAATCCATGTCAGACGAGCAAGACTCCGTCCAGGCATCCTTGGCCGGGGGAAAAGCCTCCCCGGCCTCATTTGTTGGGTTCTGAACATTCTCACCGAGAGAGAATGTCGTCGTCGAGGTGATTACCAGCGGCCCTGGACGCGCTGCAGGAAGTCGTACGGGTAGCCCAGCTCCAGGGAGCTGGCCTCCTCCAGCCGCTTGAACTGGGCATCGTCCAGCTTCAGCTCGGAGGCCTTCAGGTTGTCCTCGAGCTGCTCCACGGTGCGCGCGCCGAAGATGACGGAGGTGACGGCGCGCTTGCGCAGCAGCCACGCCAGGGCCACCTGCGAGGGCGAGGCGTACAGCTCGGCGGCCACCGCGTCCACCGCCTCGAGGATGCGCCAGTTGCGCGGCGTGTCGAAGCCGGCCAGCCGGTCCTTCCACTTCGACAGACGCGAGGAGTCCGGCGGGGGCTGGCCCTTGCGGTACTTGCCCGACAGGAAGCCGCCGGCCAGGGGCGACCACGGGAGGATGCCCAGGCCGAACTGCTCACACACGGAGACGTGCTCGCGCTCCAGCTCGCGCACCACCAGGCTGTACTGGGCCTGCAGCGCCACGAAGCGCGAGAGGTGTTGCGTCTTGCTGGTCCACAGGCTGTCCACCAGCCGGTATGCGGCGTAATTGCTGGCACCGATGTAGAGCACCTTGCCCTGGCGCACCAGGTCCTCCAGCGCCCGGAGCGTCTCCTCCTCGGGCGTGTCGATGTCCTGCATGTGCACCTGGTACAGGTCGATGCGGTCGGTCTGCAACCGGCGCAGGCTGCCCTCCACGGCCGCGCGAATCTGATAGCGCGAGGCCCCCGTGTCATTGGGCCCCTTGCCCATGCGGAAGCGGAACTTGGTGGCCACCACCACCTCGTCGCGCCGCCGGGTGCGGTTGAACCAGTTGCCCAGCACGCGCTCGGAGAGCCCTTCGTTGCCGTAGACGTTGGCCGTGTCCCAGAAGTTGATGCCTGCCTCGAGCGCCCGGTCCATGATGGCGAAGGACGTCTTCTCGTCCGCCGAGATGCCGTGCATCATCGAGCCCTCCGTCGGCTCGCCGAACGTCATCGTTCCCAGGCACAGGTTGGACACCTTCAGGCCGCTGTGGCCCAGCTTGCGGTATTCCATGACTTCCCTCCTGCGGCGGCAGGCGCCGCGAGGCTCCCGGCCTAACCTTTTTTTCATGCCGCCCGCAACCAGGCGCTTCCTCCCGGGTTGGAGGCTCCACCAAGGAGGAATCACGCATGAAGCGGACGTGGAAGACGGGCCTCATCCTGGCGAGCGGGTGGCTGACGCCGGGTCTCATCGGCTGTGGCCCTGGGAGTGACGGCCTCGACGCCCTCGCCGGCGCGGACACCGGCACCTCGCGTGCGGCCCTGACGGTGTACGAGCAGGCCGCGGTGGACACGGCCAACGGCTCCCCGGACTGCACGACGCTCGGGGACTTCTACTGGGAGCTGGGCAACGGGACGGCGAAGCTCTTCGGCCTCTCCCGGGGCAGCACCGTGACGGAGACGACGGTGATGCCGCTCGCCTCCGCGAGCAAGTGGCTCTACGCGAGCGCCTATCTGCAATCCAAGGGCTACGCGAACCTCAGCGCGGACGAGAAGAAACGGCTCAACTTCACCAGCGGCTATCTCGAGAGCGGCGACATCGCCTGTGGAGACACGGGGACGAGCGTCTCCGCGTGCTACGGCCCGAGCTACAAGAACGTCTCGTACCGCGCCCTCCGGGACGGCCAGTTCTTCTACGACGGGGGGCACATGCAGAAGCTCGCCCTGGATGACATCGGGGCGAGGCTGGGCACGGGCATCGCCAGCGTCCCCGACTGGCTCAATGCCCAGCTGGGCACCAGCCTGCCGCGGGCCGCGGGCTCCGTCGCCGTGGCCGGTGGATTCTGGGGCAGCGCGGCGCAGTACCGCGTCTTCCTTCAGAACCTGCTCAACAACCAGTATGCGATGTCCGTGCGGCTGAACGCCGACGCCGTGCCCGCGTACACCGGTGGCCCCGGTGTGGCCTACACGCCGTGGACGCTGGGCCAGGCGTATTACGGGCTCGGGCACTGGCTGGAGCGCGAGTCCGTGAACGGCGTCTGGAGTGTGACGGGCCACTCCTCGCCGGGAGCGTTCGGGTTCTACCCGTGGGTGGATGCCGGGAAGAGCCAGTACATGATCCTGGCCCGCGCCCGCGCCAATGGCCCCGGAGGCGAAAGCGGGCTGTCGCTCCTGTGCGCGCAGGACATCCGCAAGGCCTACGCGACGGGGGTTCCGCAACTGTGAGTCACGCCCGGCAGGTGGCCAGCCTGCCGGGCGAACCCGCTTCCCAAACACGCCCCGCGTCCCCAGCGTGTCCCATTGGACCCGTGGGGGACATGTATGGCCGACGTGGAGAGGCGCGGAGAGATGCCGTATCGGACCCTGGGCCGCACCGGGGAGAAGGTGTCGGCCATTGGCATCGGGGGCTGGCACATCGGACTGCCCAAGGTGGACGAGAAGCTGGGCATCCGCATCGTGCGCGAGGCCATCGATCGCGGCATCCACCTGTACATGCTGGAGGTGGCCCGGGAGAACGGCTTCACGTTCGACGCGGTGCAGATGCCGTTGAACCTGATGGACGCGCACTTCCGCAGCTTCTCGAAGCTCGTCCTGCCCGAGCTCGTGAAGGACGGCATCGGCGTGCTCGCGATGAAGACGCTCGCCAATGGCTCCATCCTCCAATCGAAGACGGTGTCGGCCATCGAGTGCCTGCACTACGCGCTGCACCTGCCCACCTCGGTGGTCATCACGGGCGTGGACAGCATGGCCATCCTCGACCAGGCCTTCGAGGCGGCACGTACCTTCAAGCCCTTCTCGGACGCGGAGCTGCAAGCCCTGCTGGCCCGGACGCGCGAGGCCGCCGCCCGGGGCCAGTACGAGCCCTTCAAGACCTCGTCCATCTACGACGGCACCGCGGTCAACCCGAAGTGGCTGGGCGAGGAGCCGCCGGAACTGCAGGCGTTGATGATGCAGGATTAGAACAGACTGCCAGTTGGAGTCGCAGTCCCATCCGCCGGACCCCCAAGCCCAAGCCTTGACGATCCACTCGACGTCACGAATCGGGATAGGGTCGCGCCCCCAACCCCAAGGGAGAGACTCATGTCCGACGAGCTCGTTTTCTACACCCACCCGATGTCGCGTGGCCGGATCGTCCGCTGGATGCTCGAGGAGATCGGCCAGCCGTACCGGACCAAGCTGCTCGAGTTCGGCACGACGATGAAGGCGCCCGCCTATCTGGCCATCAACCCGATGGGCAAGGTCCCGGCGATCCGCCACGGCGACACCGTGGTCACCGAGGCGGCGGCCATCTGCGCTTATCTCGCGGACATCTTCCCGCAGGCGGGCCTGGCCCCCGCGCCGGGCAGCCGCGAGCGCGGCCCCTACTACCGCTGGCTGTTCTTCGGCGCGGGCCCCATCGAGTCGGCGGTCTCCAACAAGGCCCTGGGCTTCCAGGTTCCGCCCGAGCGGACCGGAACGGTGGGCTACGGCAGCCTCGACTCGGTCCTCAACACGCTCGAGGGCGCGCTGTCGAAGAGCGATTACCTCACCGGTGACCGCTTCACCGCCGCGGACCTCTATGTCGGCGCGCAGATTGGCTGGGGCATGCAGTTCGGCAGCATCGACAAGCGCCCGGTCTTCGAGCGCTACGCCGCGCGCATCAACAGCCGCCCCGCCGCCATCCGCGCCCGCGAGATCGACGACGCCCTGCTGAAGAAGAAGTAGGCGGGCCCTCAGGCGGGAGCGGAGCGGACCAGCAGGAGCACCGCGATGAAGTGGAGCACCGCGCCGACGATGGTCAGTGCGTGGAACACCTCGTGGTAGCCGAACACCCCGGGCCGGGGGTTCGGTCGCTTCGAGGCGTACGCGAGCGCTCCCGCCGTGTAGGCCACTCCGCCCGCGAGGATGAGCGCGAGCTGCGTCACGCCGAGCGAGCGGTACGCCTCGCCCATGTAGGGCACCAGCGTCCAGCCCACCCCGACGGCGAGCGCCGCCGTGATGACTTTCGGCGCATCCACCCAGAACAGCGACTGCAGCACGCCCAGCAGCGCACCGGCCCAGATGGCACGCAGCAGGCTGTTGCCCGAGGCCTCCGGCAGGCCAATGAGGGCCACGGGCGTATAGGTGCCCGCGATGAGGATGAAGATGGACGCGTGGTCCATTCGCCGCATCCACGCCCGCGCCGGCACGGACCAGGTCACCCGGTGGTACGTCGCGCTCACCGTGAACAGGGTGACGAGGCTGAGGGCGAACACCGCCGCCGCCGTGGCGGCCCGTGCGCCAGGCGC
Source organism: Archangium sp. (assembly GCF_057119385.1). Classification (NCBI taxonomy): domain Bacteria; kingdom Pseudomonadati; phylum Myxococcota; class Myxococcia; order Myxococcales; family Archangiaceae; genus Archangium; species Archangium sp. Next base: position 161,951 of record NZ_DBNGVP010000095.1, read on the forward strand.
CATGGAGATGAGCACGAGCCCCGCCCCCAGCGCCACGGCGGCCGCGAACTGGTGCAGCACGCCCCGCATCCGGGGCTTCTCGCTCACGGCCTCCGCGACACTCATGACTGGGCCTCGGCCTCGAGTTGATCCACCATCACCGGCACGGGCTGGGCCGCCGCCTCGCTCCGCGCGCGTGGGATGAGATAAGCACGGTTGATACGGGCCAGGCCCAGCTTCTCGAGCATCACGCACGCACCATAGCCCAGGTCCACCTCGTGGCGGCGGTATGAGAAGGATGCCGAGCCCGGGTAGGCATGGTGGTTGTTCTGGAAGCCCTCGCCGAAGATGAGCCACGCGGCGAAGTGGTTGTTGCGCGAGTTGTCGGACGTCTCGAAGTTGCGCGGCCCCATCGCGTGGCCGAGCGAGTTCACGAGGCCGCCCTGCACGGGGTGACTCATCATCCCGAGGAAGTAGGACGCCCCCAGCAGCCAGCCCACCCCGAGCGCCAGCCCGAGCCCCACCCCGGCGTGCACCACATAGGGGAGGTACCAGCGGTTCGTGCGGTTGAGCACGTTGAGCGGGAAGTCGAGGTCCTTCGTGTACCGGGTGTAGGCCGGATCATTCTTCAGCAACCCCACGATGACGCGCTCGTAGCTGCGCAGCTGCTCCAGGGCGATGCCGAGGATGCCCACGTTGACGGGCGAGTGGGGATCCAGGGGCGTGTCGGAGTGCTCGTGGTGCAGGCGGTGCATGACCACCCACGCCTTCGGGTCGAGGCCCGTCAACCAGTTGCCCCCGTGGATGACCCACTGGCGCAGGACGGGGTGCAGACGCACCGCCTTGTGCGCCAACCCCCGGTGGTAACCCACTGTAATCGTGAGGATGTTCAGCAAATACGCGATGGCGAAGACAGCGATGCAAGCGGCGAGGTACACGAGGACTCTCTCTCTCTCACGGCGGGTTACCGCCGAGTAACTTACGATTCAGTAACCTACCCGAGCGTAGGTTCGAGGTCAACATGGCCAGGAAACAACGCCTGTCGGGCGCGGAGCGCCGGGTGCAGTTGATGGAGGTAGGGAGGGAGGTCTTCGCCTCGCACGGCTACGCGGCGACGTCCATCGAGGAGATTGCTCAGAAGGCGGGGGTGTCCAAGCCCATCGTCTACGAGCACTTCGGAGCGAAGGAGGGCCTGTACGCGGCCATCGTGGACCGGGAGATGGACAACCTGGTGGCGCGCGTATCGGAGCGCATCGCGAAGGGCACCCCGCGCGAGCGCTTCGAGGCGGCGGTGATGGCCTTCCTGACGTACGCGAAGGAGGAGCCGGCGGGCTTCGCCGTGCTCACGCGCGACTCACCGAACGACGAGGCCCGGCGAGGGCTGACGCGCGTCATCGACGACCTGGCGCAGCGCGTGGGGGACATCTTCCAGAGCGAGTTCGAGCGCGCGGGCTACACGCCGAAGGTGGCGCCCATCTACGCCAACGCGCTCGTGGGGATGGTCACGCAGGTGGGGCAGTGGTGGGCGGCGGAGGGCCGCTCGTTCTCCATCGACCACGTGGCGCGCCACGTGGCCGCGCTCGGCTGGATGGGGCTGCGCCACCTGCCGAAGGACCCGGTCTCCCCCGCTGCCAGGAGTGGAACGAAGCGGCGGGGCTGAGCAGACCAGGAGAGAGTCAGTCCTCCAGCGATTCACAGACCTCGGAGAATCGAGACAGACGTGCGTGGCCGGCGAGATACATACCGTCGTCCTGGGTCCATGGACCCTGGAAGATCCGCCCACTCCAGAAGCCCACCGCGTCGTTGATGCGCTCGTACTCGCTCGTGAAGACATCCGAGCCCCAGGAGAGGGTGAACTCCAGTGTGTTCTTCGAAGGTATCTGGACATCGATGATGCGCTAGAAGCGTCATGCGGAGGGGAAGAACGAGAGCCTGGCACGGGGCATGGACTACGTGCAGCCCAAGCGGGCCTCGGAGCACCTGGACAAGTGGTGTCAATGGGCCAGCCACTCCAGGCTCGCCCCCTTCGCGAAGCTGGCGAAGACAGTCAAGCGGCACGAGGACGGCATCCTCGGCCAGCAGGGCAGCGGAGCCAGGCGCTCTGTCATGCACAGCCGCGGCTTTCTGGCCCCCCAGCTCGTGCCCCTGTCTCATTCATGCCTCGAGCTCTGGCGGGGACTCGAGTCCCATGGCCATCGCCCGGCTCCGCACGCCCTTGAACCCCAGTCCTCCCCATGCGCACGGCCTCTGGTCCTCGGCCCTGCCCACTCGACGTACCGAAGACCCGAGCATTCTGGGCGAGGGTTGCCTTTCCTCGCCTCGTCTTCCTCGAGCTCCTGCCGTCACGTCCACCACGGGCATGGGCATATCCTGCACAAAGCGCACCCTGTGGCCCTGGACAATCCCATCCTGCTGTGCCTGGGCGGCTGCCTCGCCGCGGCCGACGCCAATTTCTGGCATGCCAGCTCAAGGCCATTCGCACCGGGGCCGTTTGACATTGTCCCAGAGAGGCCTATGTTACAAGACGCAACCGCCTGACGAGTGATAACGTTGGCGGCGTGTACCAAAGACATATCGCTCATTCCTGGGCGTGGATGCTCTTCGGTTCCTCGAATCAATCTCTCGCACAATCCAGCATCTTCCCCGGAGTACCTTCTTGGTCACTCAGCGTAACAGCGCTTTGCGTATTGCCTTGGCCCTCACCTTCTCCGCCATTTTCGTCACCTCCCCCCTGGCCGCCTGCGGGGGGACGGACGACACCGGCGACGTGCCCACGGTGAGCTCGTCGAACCCCATGGATGGAGCCAGCGGCGTGCCCCTCAATGCGAAGGTCTCCGTGGTCTTCAGCAGGGCGATGGATCCGCTCTCGCTCACCACGTCGACCTTCGTGGTGAAGCAGGGCTCCACGCCGGTCTCTGGCACCGTGGCCGCGGGGGCAGACGGGACGACGGCGATCTTCACCCCCACCAGCAGCCTGGCGGGCAACACGGTCTTCACGGGGGTCATCACGGCCAAGGCCAGGACTCCCGCGGGCCAGGCCCTGGCGAAAGATCACACCTGGAGCTTCACCACGGGAGCCACCGCTGACACGGCCCCGCCCGAGATCAGCGCGACCAACCCTTCCAACAATGGAACTGGTGTCGCCATCAACGCGAAGATCACCGCGACGTTCAGCAAGGCGATGGACCCCCTCACCCTCAAGACGTCTACCTTCACCGTGAAGCAGGGCACCACGCTGGTCCCGGGCACCGTGGCCTACGGGACCACGGGCACGACGGCGATCTTCACCCCCACGAGCAACCTGGCCGGCAACATGGCCTTCACCGCCGAGCTCTCCACCGGCGTCCTGGATCTGGAAGGCAACCCTCTGGCCCGTGCGTTCTCCTGGAGTTTCACGACTGGCACGACCGAGTCGAGGGGGCCGGCGCCCGTGGGCCTTGGGATGGCCGGTAATTATGTGGTGCTCGCCAAGACCGCCATCTCGACCGTTCCGCCCTCCGCCGTGACGGGAAATATCGCGGTCAGCCCCGCGGCTGCGACCTTCATCACGGGCTTCTCGCTGGTCGCCGATGCGACGAATGTCTTCTCCACCTCGTCTCAGTTGGTCGGCAAGGCCTACGCCGCCAACTATGCCGTGCCGACTCCTTCCAACCTCACCACGGCCATCAGCAACATGGAGAGCGCGTACAGCGACGCCGCCGGACGGCCCACGCCTGACTTCCTCGAGCTCGGCACCGGCAACATCGGTGGGATGACCCTCGCCCCGGGGCTCTACAAGTGGACGAGCACGGTGACAATCCCAGTGGATGTCGTCATCTCGGGCGGCGCGAACGATGTCTGGATCTTCCAGACGACGGGAGACCTCACGATGGACGCGGGGAAGAAGGTCACCCTGAGCGGCGGCGCGCAGGCCCGGAACATCTTCTGGCAGGTCGCCGGCAAGACGACCTTCGGAGCAAACTCCCACTTCGAGGGGATCGTCTTGTCCAAGACGGACATCACGCTCCAGACGGGTGCGACGATGAACGGCCGGGCGTTGGCGCAGACCCAGGTGGCGCTCCAGCAAGCGACCGTCACCCAACCCGCTCCGTGAGCCCTGGGCGCTAGTGGAGTGTCCGACTAGTTTTTCAACATAGTCGAGACCACAGGGTAGGTTGGGTGGAGGAAGAGACCGGATAAGTTGGGTGGATGAGGAGACGACCGCCGCATCTGCTCCACCTCTCGCCTGGGGAAGTGGCCTACCTCAAGACGCTGGTGGAGGACGGACGTACCGAGCAGCGTGTCGCGCGCCGAGCGCGCGTGCTGCTGGCCATGACCGACCCGGACACCGTCGTGTCGGAGCTGGCCGACAGACTGGAACTGGAGCGCACCACCATTTGGAACTTGTGCCGTCGCTACGAAGCGTACGGTGTCGATGTGGTGCTGGATGCACCCCGCTCCGGCCATCCGCGGGAGCATTCCCCCCCTACAGCGAGTGGAAGTGGAGCAGTTGGCATGTTGTGAGCCGGCGGGCGTCGGCTTGGAGATGACGCACTGGTCCACCCGGAGCCTGGCCCTGGCGGCACGTCAGCGGGGCATTGCGCCCACCATCTCCCACTCCACGGTGGCGCTCATCCTGCACGACGCTGACTTGCGACCGCACCACACGCGTTACTGGAAGACACCCACCCTGGACGACACCTTTCGTCACAAGGCGGCCCCAGGTGCTGTGGTGCTACGAGCAGGCGCAGCAGTTGGCCCAGAAGGGCGAAGTGGTGTTGTGCGTGGACGAGAAGCCCAACATCCAGGTGCTGCACGGCGACCAGCCCGTGCGGTCCATGCAGCCCGGCCGCATCGAGCTCCGGGAGTTCGAGTACAAGCGGCACGGGACGGTGAACCTCCTGGCCAAACTGGTAGTGCACTCCTGCCGTATGCGCAGCTGGGACCTGGAGAGAAACAACGGGGACTGATTGCGAGCCGTACTGCCGCAGTTGCTTGGGGACCATCGCCACGCCAGGCGCATTCACCTCATCTGGGACAACGGCTCCAGTCACACCGCCAGGCAGACGCACGACTTCCTTCGCACCCACTACCCGCACGTCCGGGTGCTTTTCACTCCAGCCCATGCCTCCTGGCTCAATCAGGCGGAGTTGCTGCTTCGCGCCTTCACCGAGCGCTACCTGCAACGAGGGGACTGGGCCAGCCGTGACGAGCTCATTGAGCACCTCGACGCCTGCTGGCCCGAGTACAACCGCCTCTACGCCCACCCCTTCTCCTGGTCCTGGACTCGCGCCAAGATGCACTCGTGGGTGGACCGGCACCTGTCCTCACTATGTTGAAAAACTAGTCGGACACTCCACTAGACCCGGTCCTCATCGAATGCCACGCCGCGCCCCTCGAAGACGCGGAAGAACTCCCGGGGGGCGCGTTTCTTGCGCAGACAGCGCGTGGCGTCGCGCATGTAGCAGAGCGACAAACCGCGCCGTCGGTACCCCTCGCGGCTCGGGCCCGAGCGGTGCCAGAGTTGGTTGTGGAGCAACACCACCTCGCCCGCCTGGACCGGCAGGGGGACGGCACCACGGCCCTGGACACCGGCCATGTCCTCGTTGCCGGTGGGTACAACGCCTCCGCGGAGGTCCATGACCCCGAGACCGGTATCTGGCGCGGCGCCGGCGCGGCCCCCCATGCCTATCGCGAGGCCAGCGCCACCCGCTTGCTCGACGGTCGGGTGCTGGTGACGGGCGGCACCGACTCGGTAGGAGCGCGCCTGAGCTCCGCGGAGGTGTTCGACGTGGCCAGCGGAACCTGACGGTTCCGTGAAGCTGGAGGCAAGGGCGGAGACGGGGGACTTGCTGGACGTGAGCCTGCGCGAGGGCAACGTGCACAGCGCCAGCGGGGCGCTAGAGTTCATCTCGGGGTTGCTCGAGCGGGTGGAGAAGGAAGTATGCGAGGTGGCGGCGGTGCGCATGGACGCGGGCTCGCCCGAGGAGAAGCCGGCGCGCTACGGCCCAAGTCCAACTACCAGGGCCATCCGCCCGTGCGGCGCTCGGTTTCAATCGATGCCTTCGCCCACAACGAGGTGCGCCTGTGGTGCTGCTCATGGGCCAGGAGTCGGCCAGTCTCTGGCGCAAGCCGAGGAACCAGCTTGGCTCGCTGAGTACGGCCCACATCACCTGACCTCGACAGCGATTGCCGCTCATCCGTCGAGTCGTTCGCCGCACCCTTTCCAACCACTTCTGCTTGCTACCCGCGGCCCCGGGAGGGCCGGCGTCTGTTCCATGCCCGAAGTCGCGCACAGGAGCCCCTGGCTCCTGCTCTCGTGCAGGCATTGGGCCAGTCGTCATGAATATGGTGGGTTCACACGTACCCGAAGCGGCGGCGCAGGAACCACTCGGTGCCCAGCAGCCCCACCAGCGCCACCAGGTAGTACCAGCGATCCCACAGCGGACGATCCTTCGCCCGGCCCACTTCCACCACCGGCGGATCCAACAGCGGCACGTCGTCCGGCAACCCATCCATCGGCAGCCGGAACGCCTTGCCTCCCGTGTACTTCGCGATCTGCTCCATCAACTCCGGCCGCACCGACGCGTCCGACAGCTCCGGGCCCACCGCTCGCACCGCCACCGCGTCCTCGCCCTTCCCCAGGTCCGTCTCGCCCTTCTTCGCCGTGGCCACCAGCTTGTACGGCCCCGGGGCCGGCGGCGCGAACTCCAGCCGCACCACCCCATCCGGACCCGTCTGCCCCGTCTGCACCGCCACCGGCTTCTGCGTGTCCACCGACACCAGTTCCACCCGTACCTGCGCGTCCTGCGCCGGCTGGTAGTCCGCCGTCCTCGAGGACACCACCACCCCCACCGCCTTGCCCGGCTCCACCGAGGGCGGATCCGCCGTCACGTTCAGCGTCGTCAGGTCCGGATCCCTCACCAGCCACCGCAACGCATTGCTCCAGAACCGGTCATACGCCCGGCTCGGCGCTCCTCCCTTGTGCGCCGTGAACGCCCAGTACCAGCTCGCATCCGTCGCCACCACCATCGACCGGCCCCGCCCGTAATCCCACACAGACACCAGCGGCGCGTTCTTCCCGTCCACCGTCATGAACGGATGGTCCATCAGCACCGTCGCCCCTTGCTTCGCCCGCGTCTGGTTCGCTCCCGGAATCGCCGGCAGCTCCGCCCACACCGCCTCCGTGCTCGCCCCTCCCGACGCCATCGCCGTCACCGGGTGTCGCATTCCCTCCGGCGTCAGCCTCGCCTTGAAGGGCTCCACGTTCGCCGGGCCCGCTCCCTCCACCGGCAGCGTCTCGTACAGCGTGGGCATGTTCGCGCGGCCCTCGCCCAGCACGCTGTCTCCGCCAATCATCACCAGCGCACCACCGTTGTGCACGTAGCGCTCCAGGTTGCGCTCGTACTGGGCGATCGACAGCGACGTGTCCGTGTAGCCAAAGTTCTGGAAGATGACGACGTCGAACGTGTCCAGCTTCGTGTCGAAGATCTCCTCCATCGGGAAGGGAATCAGCGACAGCTCGCGCTCCTGGCTCACCACGCCCGGGTCGTCCGACATCGTCCGCAAGATGTAGAAGGACACCAGGTCCACGTTCGCGTCCTGCCGCAACAGCCCGCGCAGGAAGCGCTCGTCCCACGACGGCCTCCCCACCACCAGCAGCACGCGCACCCGGTCCCGAATCACCTTCAGCACGAACGAGCGCGTGTTGTTGTCCCCCACCGCCTCGTCCGGGAACACCGGCATGCTCACCGTGTACACGAAGCGCCCCGTCTGATCCGGCGTGAACGTGAAGCCCACCGGCTTCACGTCATCCGAGGACTCGAAGCGCACCGACTTGCTCGCCACCACCTTGCCTTCCTGCTTCAGCACCACCGGCACGTCCTGCCCCGAGAAACCCCGGCCGTGCACCTCCACCTCCACCGTGATGGAGTTGCGCACGAAGGCGAAGTCGTCCACCTTCACCCGCTCCACCGCCAGGTCCTTCAGCGCCTCGCGCCCCACCAGGAAGGTGGACACCGGCACGTTCAGGTCCGCCAGCGCCGCTCGCGCCCGGCCCACCGCTCCACCCGCCAGTTCCACGTTGTCCGCGCCGTCGCTCACCAGCAGCACGCCGCCCAGCTTCTTCGTCCCCTGCGCCCCCGCTCCCACCGAGCGCAGCGCCGACAACAGGTCCGACGTCCCCGCTCGCGCCGGCTCCTTCGCCAGCGCCTCGGCCGACGTGGGCGACAGCTCCGGATCGAAACCGTACACCTCCACCGTGTACCGGTCCTGCAGCCCCGCCAGCCCCGGCGCCGCCTTCTCCAGGAAGGCCGCCGCCTGCGCCGAGCGCGTCACCCCTCCCGGCTCCACCGGGAAGTTCATCGACGCCGAGCGGTCCACCAGCACCGCCAGCCGGTTCTTCATCCGCGCCACCTGCAGGTTGCGGATGCCGGGCTCCAGCAGGAAGAAGAGCGCCGCCAGGCCCGCGCCCGCGCGCAGCGCCCACAGGGACCAACGCCGCAGCCGCGCCGGCTCGCGCCGCACGCCCCACGCCGCCAGCCCCACTCCGAGCGCCAGCCCCACGCCCATCAGCACCAGTGCCCACACGGGCAGCGGCGAGAGGCTGACGAGCTTCCAGGCATTGAAAGGCGTGGTGTCCATGAATGAGTCGGGGGCCTCGTGTCAGCGGCGCTTGTTGAGGATGAGCGGCAGGTGGACGGCGTCGTCCTTGTAGTCCAGGCAGAGGGCGTACATGCAGAGGTTCACCCCCAACCGCACCGCCAGCTCGCGTTGGGGCTCGCCGCCCGGGGAGACGTCGAATTCGTAGTCTCCCGCCTCGCTGCGGTTCCACGCCCCGGCCAGGTCGTTCTGCGAGTACATCACCGCCGCCCGCTTGCCGAGGTTGGCCGCCAGCAACTGTGGCTTGTTGAGCAACCGGCCCGGCGCCGAGTCCAGCAGGAAGAAGCTCTTGAAGACCACGTGGGTGGAGGGCACCGGGGTGAGCGGGCTCTGCGGCAGCACCCGCGCCATCTCGCGGCGGAAGCTGGCGTCGAAGCCCTCCCCGTCGCTGCCGTCATTGGCGTCCGCCAGGAGGAAGCCGCCAAACGTCAGGTAGCGCCGCAGGTTCTCCACCTCCGCGTCGCTGAAGGGCGGAAACGCCCCGTCCCCTCCCAGGTACAGGAAGGGGTAGTCGAAGAGCTCCGGGCTGGAGAGGGCGAAGGGCCGGGCGTCCGGCAACACCTCCACCGAGGTGCGCCGCTGCAGCTCCCAGGTGATTCGTCGGAGCCCCGACAATCTCGTATCCCACCGGCCACCATGGCGGGCCACGGCGGGGATGAAGCGGCTCTTCTCTCCGAAGGCGAGCGCACGTCCGGACAGCAGCGGGACGAGCGCCGCGCTCCCGAGCAGGAGGGTTCGACGGCTGAGGGGGCGCACGGGCATAGGGGTTTCTATATACCGTCGACGCGCCCTTGCATTCCCCGCTATAGAGGTTCCCCATGGCGAAAGGCGGACAGACGCTGAAGGATCCTGCCTCCCCCCGGATGCAGGCGGCGTGGAAGCTCAAGGACTCGGGGGACGTGGTCGCCGCCCGGCGGGAAGCCGAGCGCATCCTGGCGGACAACCCCACCCCGGAGGACAAGGCGCAGGCCGAGGAGCTGTTGCGCCGCTCCTCCACGGCCCCCGCCCTCTACGGCTTCGCCATCCTGGCCGCCGTCCTCCTCGTGCTGCTCGTGGTGCTCGCCGCCACGCGCTACTAGGACACCGTCGTGGACTCGTACCTCGAAGCCCTCAAGGCCTACCAGACGTTCAACCCCGCCGGCTGGGTGGCCATCTACCGGTTGCTGCCCATGTGGGCCGGCATCGTGTGCTGTGTGGTGGGCCTCGCGATGCTGCTCTTCGGCGGCGGCCGCGTGTTCCGCGTCGTCGCCGGGCCCCTGGGCGCCCTCATCGGCCTCACCTGGACGGGCGTGCTGCTCGCCAGGTTCCACATGGCCGCGGACCCGCGCATGCCCACCGCCACCGCCGCGGTCCTCTCCGTGCTGGGCTTCCTCTTCCCGCCCGCCATCATCTACCTCGGCGTGGGCATCCCCATTGGCCTGCTGGGCGGGCAGATCGCCGGTCCCGGTGACTTCCTCATCGGCTTCGCGCCCGGCCTCATCCTCGGGGGCCTCGTGGCCGCGGTGCTGCACCGCCAGGTGGCCGCCATCATCGCCTCGCTGCTCGGCGGCTGGCTGCTCGTGCTCGGCGCCATGGCGGCCCTGCACCAGTTCGGCGGGCTCGTCAGCGCCATGGCCAGCCAGCCCTGGGGCCTCATCATCGCCGCGGGCCTCTTCGCCATCGCCGGCAGCGTCTATCAGATCGCCGTGCGCCCCTCGCCCGAGGAGGAGGAGCGCCAGCACGCCGAGCGTCAGCGGTTGAAGATGCGGCAGGCCGAGCTCAAGGCCACCGAGAAGCGCTGGAGCGCCCCCCGGGGCGGCAAGTAACCGGGGCGGAACCGGCCTTTACCTCCACCGGGGCCGCGCATACAGTCCGCGCCCCCTCCACCCCCCCGGGACGAGCGACACCCATGGGCCAGGCCACACGCAAGGCGAAGAACCTCGAGAACCGGGAGCCCAAGGCCCCCGAGGCGGAGGGCCCTCCGGCCGCGGACACCGAGGCCACCATCGCCTGGAAGAAGCCCGAGGGCCTGTCCGGCAAGGGGTGGGCGGTGCTCGCCGCCGTCATCCTCGCCATCCAGTTCCCGCTCATCCACTACGCCCTCTTCCGCGGCGAGCCCGCCACCACCGCCACCGTCCCCTACAGCCAGGACTTCTCGGACCCGTCCGTGGTGCAGCGCGACTTCTTCTCCACCGGCGGCCACTGGCGCGTGGTGAACGGGCAGCTGCTGTCACCGGGCGTGAAGAACAACCCGCTCTGGCTCCAGGCGAAGCTGCCCCGGGACGTGGCCGTCGAGTTCGACGTGCGCTCCCAGTCCCCCGAGGGCGACATCAAGGTGGAGATCTTCGGCGACGGCTCGGACCATGCCTCCGGATACATCCTCATTCACGGCGGGTGGAACAACTCGCTGTCCATCATCGCGCGGCTGGACGAGCACGGCGCGCCCCTGAGCTCGCTCCAGCAGCAGGCCCGGCAGGTGGCCGAGCGCAATGGGGGCCAGGGCTCGGGGCTGGTGGAGACGGGCGTGTTCCGCCAGGACACGCACATGCGGGTGGAGGCCCGGCCCTATCCGGTGGAGATCGGCCGCACCTATCACTGGCGTATCGAGCGCAGGGGCTCGCTGCTACGCTGGTCCATCGACGGGAAGCCCTTCATGGAGTTCGATGACCCGCTGCCGCTCGAGGGCAAGGGTCACGACCGTTTCGGGTTCTCCAGCTGGGAGGCCCAGCTCTTCTTCGACAACCTGAGAATCGAGCCGCTGTAGGCGGTGGCTCGAAGGTTGGCGGCGAACCAGGAATCAGAGGTCAAAACGTGCGCAGAGTCGGAATCTTCGGCTGGGGAGTGGTTGCCCCCAAGTCCAGGAACATCGAGGCCTTCGAGAAGAACCTCGCGTCGTCGGAGAGCTGGCTGTCTCCCTTCAACGGCTTCGGTCCGGACAACTTCCTCGTCGGCAACCCGGACTTCGACTTCGCGGAGTACAAGCCGTGGATCGACTCCCGCTTCCCCGCCACGCGCTATGCCCAGCTCGAGAAGAAGATGGGCATGCCGACGAAGATGGCCATTGGCGCCTTCATCCAGGCGCTGGGCCAGAATCCCGGCCTGGAGCAGGAGCTGCAGGCGTTGGGGGCCCGCTCCCACGTCTACGTGGGCACCGGTCTGGGAGATCTGCCGACCATCCACGACATCACCCTGAACCTGCACCGCGCCCAGCGGCGGTGGGACCGTTTCTGGGCCTCGCCCGAGCGCAACAGCGTCCTGCGCCGCTGGCTGGAGACGCGCGAGCCCCTGCCGGGCCTGCCGCCCGAGCCCTCCACGGTGGACGAGGCGGACCGGGACGAGGCCGAGGAGAAGTGGTGGCACTTCTGGGCCGGCCAGTCCCCCGAGCTGCGCGAGTACCTCGCCGAGCAGAAGGAGATTGAGGGCCTGGGCGTGCAGGGCGGCAACGTGGAGGCCGCCAAGCTGGCCGTCATCAAGGAGAAGCGGACGCGCAACCAGCGCCTGCAGAAGAAGTGGGGCGCCCCCGAGCCGCCGTGGAACGCGGTGCCGTCCGAGATTCTCTGGAACATCCACAACACGCCCGCGTCGCAGATTTCCATGATGGGGAAGCTCACCGGCATGACGTTCGCGCCGGTGGCGGCGTGCTCGTCGTTCGGCTACGGGCTGAAGCTGGCGCTGGACGCCATCAACTGCGGCGATGCGAAGGCCGTGGTGATGGGGATGACGGATCCTCCGCCGCACCCGCTCACGGTGGGTGGCTTCTACAACGCGCGCGTGGTGAGCGCGGACGGCGCGGTGTCCAAGCCGCTGACGCAGCTGCGCGGCACGCACGTGGCCGGTGGCTCGGTGGTGTGGATCCTCGGGGACCTGGAGCACTTCACGGCCAAGGGCTTCAAGCCGCTGGGCATGGAGCCCCTCACCGTGGGCGTGACGGCGGACGCGGACCACATCATCACGCCCTCGAAGGAGGGCCCCACCGTGGCCATCCACGAGGCGCTGCGCAAGGCGGGCGTGGATCCGTCCGAGATTGGGAGCTGGGACCTGCACGCCACCGCCACCCCGGGTGACTACCTGGAGATGGAGACGCTGCGCGCGGTGCTGCCCGAGACGGTGCTGGTGACGGCGCGCAAGGGCACCTTCGGCCACGGCATGAGCGCCGGTGGCGGCTGGGAGCTGACGGCCCAGTACCTCGGCTACGCGCGGGGCCAGGTGTTCCCCACGCCGCTGTCCGAGGAGGAGCTCAACAAGGAGATCGGCCGCGTGCACCCCCGCTACGTCTTCGACAAGGCGGTGGCCGCGCCCCAGGGCTGCGCTGGCAAGCTCTCCATGGGCGTGGGCGGCATCAACGCCTGCGTCATCTCGCGCCCCTGGCGCTGAGCGCCGGGCGGCCCTACCCGTAAGGGGTCATGGCCGCTCGTGTTCGCGCTCCCGCGGTGGCGGGCTCGTTCTATCCCGCCGCCGCCACCCTCCTCGCCAGTCAGGTGGACCAGTGGCTGGAGCAGGCGTCCGCCTGTCCGCCTCCGGCCCCCGTGGCGCTCATCGTCCCCCACGCTGGCTACATCTACTCGGGCCCGGTGGCCGCGAGCGCCTATGCCTGCCTGCGCGCGCTGAAGGGCCGGGTGAAGCACGTGCTGCTGCTCGGGCCCTGCCACTTCGTCCTGCTGAACGGGCTGGCGCACCCGGACGCCGAGGCCCTCCGCACGCCGCTCGGGGACGTGCCCGTCGATGACGCCCTGCTCACGCGGGCCGAGGCCACGCGGCACGTCTCCGCCTCCGACCTCGCCCATCGCAAGGAGCACTCGCTCGAGGTGCAGCTCCCCTTCCTCCAGCGCGTGCTGGGAGACTTCGACGTGCTGCCGCTCGTGGTGGGCTCCGCGCCTCCCGAGGAGGTGGCCGAGGTGCTCGACACGCTCTGGACGCCGGACGTGCTGCCCATCATCAGCTCCGACCTGTCGCACTACCTGCCCTACGAGCTCGCCCGGCGGGTGGATCGCGAGACGGCCGATCACATCCTCCAGCTCGAGGGGCCGCTCGAGGACGATCGCGCCTGCGGCGCGGCGGCCATCAACGGACTGCTGCTCGTGGCGAAGCGCCGGGGCCTGAGCGCCGAGTTGCTGGATCTGCGCAGCTCGGGGGACACCGCCGGCGACAAGAGCGAGGTCGTCGGCTACGGCGCGTTCGCCTTCTACCCGCGGGCCTGAGTTGGAGCGCGCACCGGCGGAGCTACGGGAACGTCATACCGTCGAAGAACTCGCCCCCGCCGCTCGCCTCCTGGCCCCACAGCTTCAGGGTGAAGGCGCCGCGCGCCGCCTCCTCCGTCATCTCCACCTCCATCCCGACGCGGCCTGACTTCCCCGGGGCAATGGGCTCTTGCTGCCACACGCCGAGCACCTTCCACTCCACGCCCCCGGGCCCCACCAGCACCGCACCCGCCAGCATCCAGGGCATGCTCCCGGTGTTCTTCAAGTTCAGCTCCACGGACAGCCGCACCACCTCGCGCCCGCCTTCCTCGCGCGTGGTGGCGGAGCGGTAGCTGCGTGCCCTGCTGCTGGTGAGCGTGTTGCCCGGACGCGAGGTGACGCTCCAGGTGATGTTCTTATCGGTGATGCCACCCTCACCCAGCAGTTTCTGAGCAATCAGGCCCAGCAGCCCCACTTGCCCACTGCACCGCGCCTCCAGTCGCGCCTTGTCCTCCTGGCACTGTCGCGCTTCCGCCCGTGCTTGCTGCTCGCCCTCGCCGCGGGAGGCGGGCGGGCGTGTCACCTCCACCTGCCGCGTAGCCTCGGAAGGGTGCACCACCAGCACGAAGCGGGCGCTGGCCGGAGTCATGCCGTCCTGGAAGAAGACCGCCATGGGCACGCGCTCTGCCTGCGTGAGCGCCCGCGTGGGCACGAGCGTCAGCCCCGTTTCCCCCTCCATCACTCGGAAACGCTCCCGCCCGGCGAGTTCCACGCGCCCCAGTTTCGCGTCGAAGAGGAAGCTGGTGGAGAGCCCCGGGTGGATGCACACCGCGTGCGCCTCACCGTGCGTGTCTTCCGTCAGCTCCAGATGGCTCGTCCCCGTCACACAGCCATGTGGAATCGGCAGTGCGGATGCGTCCAGGGGAGCAGCGAGCAACACGAGTCGTAACAGAGCAGCGGAGGACAGCACGGGCATGGACGGGGGTCTCCCGAGGACGTGGACAGGACCGCAGGAGTGGGGCTCTACCATACCTCCTGCCCGGTCGTGTCCGGCCCACGGCCGTCCCGCTTCCCGGATGCCCCTACTTGAAGCGGTCCACCACCCGCACCACCGCAACGGGGTCCACCATCATCTTGCCCGGCGGGCTGCCGGGCCACAGCGCGAGGCCGACCTTGTCGTCCGTGTCCAGCAACTCCAGGCACACCGGGTAGGTTACTCCCAGCGGCGTGCGCGCCTCGGTGAAGCGGCCGTACACCCGCCCCTCCTTGACGTAGAGCCGCCCGGAGACCCGGGTGTTGTCCGGCAGCGCGAAGCGTCCTCCGTAGCCATGGCGATCGGCTCCCGCATCCCAGTCGGCGAACAAGTAGACAGGAGTGTCTTCGTCCACGCGCACGGACCTGCCGCGTACGTCGCTCCACTGCACGTCATGCGTTTCTCCCAGGCGGAAGCCGAGCGTGCCTTTCATGGTCTCCAGGGACCCGGCGGGGCAGGCCTGGGGAGGCGGCGCGGGGCGCTCGGAGGGCACCTGCTGCGCGGCCCCCATGCAGGCCTGCAAGGCGGCGCCGGTGAGGCCCAGACACGCGTTGCGCAAGGCGGCGCCCCGGCGCTTGGGGGCGGCTTCGAGCTGGGAGCCGGGGGTTGTCTGCGGCGGCTGCTTCACGGGAGCACTGTCCTTTCGGGGCGCCTGCGGCGGGGCGGCGGCCGGGGGAGGAGGCGCCTCGGGCAGAGGCGCGGCCACGGCCCGCACAGGTTCCGGCGCTGGCCTCCCCGGCGCCACTTCCTGGCTGGAGCCGAGCCACCACGCCCCCAGCACCACGGCCAACCCCACGCCCACCGCCGCCAACAGCCGGCCCCAGCGCACCCAGGGCTTCACCGGCCGCCGCCGCTCCGGGTGCAGCACCTGCTTCCAGTCCACGTCCGTGCGGGCCCTCAACTCCTCCAGCGCCGCGTGCAGTGCCACCGCGCCCGGGTAGCGCGCCTCGGGCGTCTTGGCCAGCAGCCGC